>DASRTO010000273.1:0-1527 GCA_035655915.1 Anaeromyxobacteraceae bacterium | reverse complement strand
GCCGCGAGCTGCGTCGAGCCGGGCGGGACCTGCTTCTGCGCCTCGCTCGGCACCGGGCCGGGTGCCCGCGAGGGCTTCGACCTCTGCCTCACCGAGATCCTGGAGGGGGAGCGGCGCTTCCTGGTCGAGGTGGGGAGCGAGGCCGGCGACGCCCTGGCGCGGGAGATGGGGCTCCCCCGGGCGCCGGCGGCCGACCGGGTGGCCGCCGCCGCGGCCCTGGGGCGCTGCGCCGGCGCCCAGGCGCGCCGCCTGGACCCCGAGGCCGCCGCCGCCCTGGTCGGCCGCTCGCTGGGGAGCCCGGCCTGGGAGGCGGTGGCGCGGCGCTGCCTCTCCTGCGGCGCCTGCACCCTCTCGTGCCCCACCTGCTTCTGCTCCACCACCGGCGACCAGCTCTCGCTGGACGGCGGCGCCTGCGGGCGCACCGCCTGCTGGGATAGCTGCTTCGCGCTCGGCCACTCCTACGTCCACGGCGGGCCGGTGCGGGCCACCCTGGCGGCGCGCCACCGCCAGTGGGTGGCGCACAAGCTCGCCTGGCAGCGCGAGCAGCACGGTGCGCCGGGCTGCACCGGCTGCGGGCGCTGCATTACCTGGTGCCCGGCGGGCATCGACCTCACCGAGACCGTGGCCGCGCTGCGCCAGGCGGAGGCGGCCGGCGCGGGAGGGCGGCCGTGACCGCCCCCTGGCTCCGGGATCCCATGGTCCCCCGGCCGTCGCGGGTGCGGCAGGCCAGGCGCGAGACGCCCGACTCGGTGACGCTCCGCCTCGCGGTCCGGAGCGGCTTCCGCTTTGCGCCCGGCCAGTTCGACATGCTGTGGCTCCCCGGGGCGGGGGAGGTGGCCATCTCGGTGGCCGGCGACGGTGGGGCGAGGACGGTGGAGCACACGGTACGCGCGGTGGGCGAGGTGACCCGCGGCATCGCCAGCCTGCGGGCCGGCGACGTCCTGGGCCTGCGCGGCCCGTTCGGGAGCGGCTGGCCGCTCGCGGCGGTGCGGGGGCTCGACCTGCTCCTGGTGGCGGGCGGGGTGGGCCTGGCGCCGCTGCGGCCGGTGGTGCTGGAGCTGCTGCGGCGCCCCGGCGCTGCCCGGCGCGCCGCGCTGCTCTACGGGGCCCGCACCCCCGACGAGATCCTCTACCGGCGCGAGCTCCCGGCCTGGGAGCGGCGCGGGCTCTGGGTGCGGACCACGGTGGACCGCCGCCAGCCCGGCTGGTCGGGGCGGGTGGGGCTCGTCACCGGGCTGTTCCAGGACCTGCGGCTCCACCCGGACGGCACCGCGGCCTTCCTGTGCGGGCCGGAGGCCATGATGCGCTTCGGGGTACGGGACCTGCTCCGGCTGGGGCTGCCGGCGGAGCGGATCTGGGTGTCCCTGGAGCGGAGCATGAAGTGCGGGGTGGGGCGCTGCGGCCACTGCCAGTGCGGAGCGCTCTTCGCCTGCCGCGACGGGCCGGTGCTGCGCTGGGACCGGGTGGCCCCGCTCCTGGAGGTGAAGGAGACATGAGCCGGAACGGGACGCGGCGGCCGGCCCGGCG
>DASRTO010000272.1:0-11964 GCA_035655915.1 Anaeromyxobacteraceae bacterium | reverse complement strand
CCCGCTTCACGCGCGGGTCCACGTCGCGGAGCGCGCTGCGGGCCTCGGAGAGCGCTGCCTCGAAGGCGGCCAGCGCTCTCTCCACCGCCGCCCGCTCCCGCTTCGCCAGCACCCGACGCACCATGCGCCACACGTCGGTCTCGGCCCGGTAGTGCTCCTTGCGGTCGCCGGGCACGGAGACGCCGTGCACCACCCCCCAGCCCCGCAGCTCGGCGAGGCTCATGGAGAGGAGCCCGGTGGAGATGCCGAGGCGCTCGCACAGGTCGGGCGCGTTGAGGGGGTGGTCCGACAGGAACAGCACCGCCCAGATGCGCCCCAGCTGGCGGCGGAAGCCCCACAGCTCCATGAGGGCGCCAACGGCGTCGGCGACACGCAGCTCGGCGCGAGAGAGGGCGTGGCTCGGGGCGCGGGTGTCGCGGGCGGTGGCGAGGGTCATGCTGGCCTCGTGAGGAAGAAGTCGAGCAGGGCGAGCAGCGCGAAGGCCACCGAGGCGAAGGCGTTGAAGTCGAAGAAGGCCTTGCCGATGCGCTCGGGCCTGAGCTCGCCCTTCGGCGCCACGTAGAGGTGCTCGGCGAGGAGCACCGCCGCGAGCAGCGCCGCCCCGGCCGTCCAGGCCCAGCCGCGCCCGCCGAGGAGGCCGGCCGCGGCCACCAGCACCGCGGTGGCGAGGTGGAGCAGCCGGGCCCAGTGGAGCGCGCCGCGCACGCCGAAGCGGGCCGGGATGGAGCGCACTCCCTGCCGCACGTCGAAGTCCAGGTCCTGCATGGCGTAGAAGACGTCGAAGCCGGCGATCCAGGCCCCCACCCCCAGCCCCAGCAGGAGGGCCGGCCAGCCGACGTCGCCGGTGAGCGCCACCGCCACGCCGATGGGGCCGAGCGCCTGCGCCACCCCGAGCCACAGGTGGCAGGCCCAGGTGAAGCGCTTGGCGAAGGAGTAGCCGAGCAGCACCGCCAGCACCGGCAGCGACAGGTAGCCGCACAGCGGGCTGATGAAGGCCGCCGCCGCCGCGAAGACGGCCACGCTCCCGAAGAGGAGGGCGTAGGCCGCGGCCCGCGAGACCTCGCCGGTGACGAGCTCGCGCCGGGCGGTGCGCGGGTTCCGGGCGTCGAAGCGGCGGTCGGCCAGGCGGTTCATGGACATGGCGGCTGTGCGGGCCGCCACCACCGCCACCGCCACCAGCAGGAGCCGCCACCCGTCCAGGGACGCCCGCGGCGACACCAGCACCACCGCGCTCGCCGCGAAGGGCAGCGCGAAGAGCGAGTGGGAGAACTTCACCATGCGGCCCAGGGCGGCGACCGTCATGCGCGCACCTCCGGGCGTTGGCGGGCGATCCAGGAGAGGCGGCGCGGGGCGCGAAGGAGCCACTCGAAGGGGTCCTCCGGCCGATCGCCGTCGAGCGGCGCGGCCAGGAGGCCTGGCGCGGCCCCCTCGGCCAGGCGGCCCAGGCCGGGCGCGCCCACCGCCGCGCCGTTCCAGGCGAGCGGCACGAGGCGCGCCGCCGGGACCTCGGGGAAGGCGCGCCGCAGCGCCGCCAGCTCCTCGAGGGGCGAGAACGACGGCGAGGAGGCGAGCGAGTCGCTCCCCACCGCCAGCGGGACGCCGGCGGCCAGCAGGCGCGGCAGGTCGGGGAGGCGCCCCCCGACGTGGAGGTTGGAGCGCGGGCAGAGCGCCACCGTGGCGCCGGAGCGGCGCAGGTCGGCGAGGTCCTGCTCGTCGAGGTCCACGCCGTGCACCACCAGCGAGCGCGGGCCGAGGAAGGGAGCCACCGCCGCCACCGCCGAGCGGCCGCGGGGCACGAGGTCGGCGTCGAGCGCGCCGAGCTGCCGGGCGATGGAGGCGAGCGGCCCCTCGCCCCGGGCGGCGAAGAGGCGCTCGGCGGGGTCCTCCGCCAGGTGGATGGAGGCCGGGCCCTCGCGCAGCAGCCGCTGCAGGATGCGCGGGTTGGTGGAGTAGAGGGAGTGGGGCGAGAGCGCCACCCCCAGCGAGGTCGGGCCGGTGGTGGCGCTGGCGCGGGCCTCGCCCGCGGCGCGGAGCGCCGCCTCGGCCCGCTCGCCGGAGAAGCCGAAGACCTCGTGGAAGACCGTGCCGGCGAGGCCGGCCCACCCCAGGGGCGCCAGCGAGGCCAGGGTGTTGGAGACCTCGCCCACCGCCGCCACCCCGGCGCCCTCCAGGGCCTCCACCCCGCGCGCCATGGCGGCGTCGGCGGCGCCCTCGGGGGCCCGGGCCCGCTCCGCCACCAGCCGCAGGATCCAGGGGGCGAGGCCGTCGCCTCCCGGGACGCGCCCGGCCAGGTGGGAGAGCTCGAGGTGCAGATGGGCGTTCACCAGCGCCGGCAGGAGCACCGCGTCCCGGCGCTCGGCCGGCCCGTGGCGCGCCTCCACCTCGGCGCGCCGCCCCACGGCCAGGACCCGGCCTCCCTCCAGCGCCACCGCCCCGTCGCGCACCGCCTGCCCTTCCCCGGGCGAGGGCGCGCCTCCCGCCCCCTCGGGCGGGGTCCCCAGGAGCACCCAGGGCGCGGCGACGACGAGGATCGGCACCCCTCCGCTCCGTCAGGCCCGGACCAGCTGGTACTTCATGTTGCGCCGCGCCGGCGTGAAGCCGGCGTCGCGGATGTGGCGCTCCACCTCCTCCGAGTCCATCTGGAAGGTGGTGCCGGCCGCCGAGACCACGTTCTCCTCGATCATCACCGAGCCGAAGTCGTTGCAGCCCATGTGGAGCGAGGCCTGGGCCACCCCGCCGCCCATGGTCACCCAGGAGGCCTGCAGGTTGGGGACGTTGTCCAGCACCAGCCGCGACAGCGCGTTGACGCGCAGCCAGGCGTGGGCGCTGTTGTCCCCGGGCTCGAGCCGGGTGTGCTCCGGCTGGAAGGTCCAGCAGATGAAGGCCGTGAAGCCCCGGGTCTCGTCCTGCAGCTCGCGCAGGCGGGTGAGGTGCGACACCCGGTGGCGGCTCTCCTCGCCCACCCCGAACATGAGTGTGGCGGTGCTCTTCAGCCCCTGCTCGTGGGCGGCCCGCATCACCGTGAGCCACTCGTCGGAGGAGCACTTGAGCGGGGCAATGCGGCGGCGCACCTCGTCGTCGAGCACCTCGGCGCCCCCGCCGGGGATGGAGTCCAGTCCGGCGCGGACCAGGCGGGCGATGGTCTCCTGCAGCGGGATCTGGCTGGTGCGGGCGACGTGCCAGATCTCCTCCGGCGAGAGGGCGTGCAGGTTGATGGTGGGCCAGCCGGCCTTCACCCAGCGGAAGAGATCCTCGTACCACTCGATGCCCAGGTCGGGGTGGAGCCCGCCCTGCAGCAGGAGCTCGATGCCCCCCAGCCGGACGGTCTCGTCGATCTTCTGCGCCAGCTCCTCCCGGGAGAGCACGTAGGCCTCGGCGTGGCCGCGCGGCCGGTAGAAGGCGCAGAAATGGCAGGCGGTGGTGCAGACGTTGGTGTAGTTGACGTTGCGCGAGACGATGTAGGTGACCACCCCCTCCGGGTGGAGGGCGCGCCGGCGCAGGTCGGCGGCCAGCCCCAGCTCCAGCAAGGGCGCCTTCTCGTCGAGCACCTCGGCCTCGTCGCGGTCGAGCCGCTCGCCGTCGGCGCCCTTCTGCAGCGCCGCGTCGAGCGAGACCCGGCGGCGGACGCGGTGGCTCCGCACCACGTCGTCGGCGAAGCGCAGCCGGGCGGGGGGAAGCAGGCCGGCGGCGGCGGCGCGCGTGAGGAAGGCCTCCAGGCCGGCGAGCTCGTAGGGGCCGAGCCCGTAGCGGATGCGCTGGGTGAGGTAGCGGCGGTAGTGCTCTGGGTCGCCCCCGGCCTCCCGGGCGAAGGCCTGGGCGATCTCGGTGCGCACCCCCAGGCCGTGCTGGGCGGCGCGGGCCAGCTCGGCCACGTCCTCCGGCGCCAGGACCCCCGGCCGGGCCGCCCACAGGGCGAAGACCATGGGCAGCCGGGTCAGCTGGTTCCAGGCCCGGCCCAGGTCGGTGACGTGCTTCACGTGCGGGAAGGGGCGCCTGGCCGCGCCCTCCACCAGCCAGAAGGCGCGGTCGCCGATGACCAGGGCGCCCTTGCTCCCCCTGGCCCTCTCCAGCCCCTCGGCGGCGGGCAGGGGGGTGAAGCGGGGCGAGAGCCCCATCTCCTCGAGCACCACCCGGGACAGCACCTGGGAGGTGCGCGAGGCGGTGTCGAGGAACACCTCGTCCCATTCCGCGGGCGGGTTCTCGCCGGCCAGGACCACCGTCTGCACCGGGCCGTCGGCGCCGATGGCCAGGCCGGGGACCACCTCGTAGTCGTGGCCGGCCAGGGCCGCCACCGGGAGCAGGGCCAGCTCCACCTCGCCCCGCTCCAGCATGGCGGCGCAAGCGGAGGGCTCGGCCAGGACGAGCTGGATCCGGCTCGACCCCTCGAGCCCCACGGTGAGGGGCCGGGCGTTCAGGAAGGAGACGGCGGCGGTGCGGAGCGCGGGCATGGCGACTCTCGGCTCAGGCGGAGACCGGCAGGCGCGCCGCCGTTCGGGCCGGGGCCGCCTGCGCGTGAACCCTGAGGACGTGGTAGAGGCTGTCGCGCTCGGCGGGGACGCGGCCGGCGGCGCGGATGAGCCGGTGGAGCTGGGCCTCGGAGAGGGCCTGCGGCGTCCTGGCCCCGGCCATGTGGTAGATGCGCTCCTCCAGCACCGTGCCGTCGACGTCGTCGACGCCGAAGGAGAGCGAGGCCTGGGCCAGCCGCTCGCCCAGGGACACCCAGTAGGCCTTCACGTGGTCGAAGTTGTCGAGGAACAGGCGAGCCACCGCGTAGGTGCGCAGCCCGTCGTAGCCGGTGGGGCCGGGGAAGGCCTTCCCGATCATGTTGTGCTCGGGGTGGAAGGCGAGGGGGATGAAGACCTGGAAGCCGCCGGTGTCGTCCTGCAGGGCCCGCAGCCGGGCCATGTGGTCCACCCGCTCGGCCAGGGTCTCGATGTGGCCGTACAGCATGGTGGCGTTGGACCGGACGCCGAGCTCATGGGCCGCCCGGTGCACCGCCAGCCACTCGTCGGCGGTGGCCTTGTCGTCGCAGACCTTGCGGCGCACCCGCGGCGCGAAGATCTCGGCGCCGCCGCCGGGGATGGTGGTGAGGCCGGCGGCCACCAGCTCGCGCAGCACCTGCTCGTGGGTCTTGCCGAACTTCTGGGCGAAGAAGTGCAGCTCCACCGCCGTGTAGGCCTTGATGTGCAGCTCGGGCCAGGCCTGGCGCAGGCGCCGCACCGTTTCCAGGTAGTAGTCCCAGGGCAGGTCGGGGTGCAGGCCGGAGACGATGTGCACCTCGGTGATCCCCAGCGGCCGCTTGGAGAGCACGTGCTCCACCGCCTGGTCGAGGCTCATGGTGTAGCCCTCGCTGGCGTGCTTGTCGTCGGGACGGGCGAAGGAACAGAACTTGCAGCTGGCCACGCAGACGTTGGTGGGGTTCAGGTGCACGTTGCGGTTGTAGAAGGTGAGGTCGCCGTGCCGCGCCTCGCGCACGTGGTTGGCGAGCGCGCCCACGGCGGCCAGGTCCCGGGCCTCGAAGAGGCGGAGCGCCTCGGCCTCGTCGAGCCGGCCGCCGGCCATCACCTTGTCGCGGATGTCGCCGAGTCCGTCGCGCTCCAGGGCGCGGTGGGCGAGGGTCGAGAGCATGGTCTAGTCCTCCGGGGCCTCCGCGCGCGAGCGCGGCGCCAGTCCCTCCCAGCGGCGCATCAGGTCGTTGGGGATGCCCAGGCGATCCAGCACCCGGGCCACCACCGTGTCCACCAGCTCCCCGATGTCCCGGGGGCTCGAGTAGAAGCTGGGCGTGGCCGGCATGACCAGGGCGCCGGCCTCCACCACCTGGGCGATGGCGCGGGCGTGCACCAGCGAGATGGGGGTCTCGCGGAAGACCAGCACCAGCTTGCGCCGCTCCTTCAGCATCACGTCGGCGGCGCGCCCGATGAGGTCGAGCGAGAGGCCGTGGGCGATGCGGGCCAGGCACCCCGCGGAGCAGGGCAGCACCACCATGGCCTCGTAGCCCAGGGCGCTCCCGGAGGAGAACGGCGCCGAGAAGTCCCGCGGCTTCCAGGTGGTGAAGGGATACCTGGGGGCTTGGCCTATCTCCTGCATCCACACCTGCATCCCGGTCTCGGAGAAGACCAGGTCCGCCGAGACGCCGTGCCCAGGCCCCTCGGCGGCGAGGAAGTCGAGGAGCCGCTTCGCGTACGGCGCGCCCGAGGCGCCGGAGACCCCCACCACGATCTTCAAGGTGCCCTCCCCGCCAGCACCAGGCCGCACACGCCCGGGAAGAGGACCTCGCCGCGGGCGGTGGCGAAGCCGCTCCCGCGCGCGCCGTCCAGGAACTCCCGGAGCGAGGCGAAGCGCTCCATCGACTCGACGAGATACCGGTAGGCCCCCGGGTCGGGCGAGAGCAGGCGTCCCAGCACCGGGAGCACGAGCCGGTCGTAGAGGCCGTGCACCGCCCGCGAGCCGGCCGACTCGGAGCGGAAGAACTCCAGCACCCCGAGCCGCCCGCCGGGGCGGAGCACCCGGGCGATCTCGGCGAGCCCCCGCTTCCAGTCGTCGAGGTTGCGCAGGCCGAAGGTGACGGCGACCGCGTCGAAGCTCCCGTCGCGGAAGGGGAGGCGCAGGGCGTCGGCGCCGCTGGCGGGGAGCCCCGTCTTCTCGACGCCCCGCGCCAGCATGGGCAGGGAGAAGTCGGCGCCTACCACGGTGGCGGCCGGCGCGGCGCGGCGGGCCAGCCGGGCCACGTCCATGGTGCCGGCGCACAGGTCGAGCAGGCGCTCCCCGCCGCGGAGCCCGAGCTCCCGCACCAGCCGCCGCCGCCAGCGCTGATCGACCCGGAAGGTCATGACCCGGTTGAGGAGGTCGTAGCTCGGCGCGATGCGGTCGAACATGGCGCGCACCGCCGGCGCGCGCGCCCCCTCGCCCGGCAGGGGGACCGCGCTCATGAGACGCTCCCCTTGCGCGGCGTCCAGCTCGCCGCCGGCGGCGCGGCGATGCGCGGGCGGCGCGGGGCGGCCGCTCCCGGCACCAGCCGCTGGTAGAGGGCGTCCATGCGGGCCAGCACCTCGGGCGGGTGGATCGAGGGCTCGGGCCACTCCCGTCCGCCCTCCTCGGCCCACTTGCGGGTGGCGTCCACGCCGATCTTGGCGCCCAGGCCGAAGGCCGGCGCGGCGTGGTCGAGCACGTCCACCGGCCCCTCCACCACCACCAGGTCGCGCTTGGCGTCCACGTTGGCGAGGGCCCGCCAGGCGCACTGGGCGTGGTCGTGCACGTCCACGTCCTCGTCGAAGACCACCAGCGTCTTGGTGGAGGCCATCTGTCCCGAGCCCCACATGCCGTGCATGAGCTTCTTGGCGTGACCGGGGAAGTCCTTCTTGATCGACACCAGGCACAGGTTGTGGAAGACGCCCTCCGCCGGGAAGGACATGTCCACCACCTCGGGAAACACGGTCTGGAGCAGCGGCAGGAAGAGGCGCTCGGTGGCCTTGCCCAGCCACAGGTCCTCCATGGGCGGCGGGCCGACGACGGTGGCCGGGTAGACGGCGTCGCGGCGGCGCGTCAGCGCCGTGACCTCCAGGAAAGGGTAGTCGTCGGCCAGCGAGTAGTAGCCGGTGTGGTCGCCGAAGGGCCCCTCGCGCACCAGCGGCGCCGACGGATCGACGAAGCCCTCGATCACCAGGTCGGCCTCGGCCGGGACCTCCAGGTCCACGGTGACGCCGCGGGTGAGGGCCACCCCCTCCTTCCTGAGGAAGCCGGCGAAGAGGTACTCGTCGATCCCCGGGGGGAGCGGCGCCGAGGCGCAGTAGGTGAGGGCCGGGTCGCCGCCCAGGGCGATGGCCACCGGCATGCGCTCGCCCCGCTTCTTGTAGCCGCGGTAGTGGGCGGTGGCGGTCTTGTGGAGCTGCCAGTGCATGGCGAGCCGGCGCGAGTCGAGGACTTGAAGGCGGTACAGCCCCACGTTGCGCAGGCCGTTCTCGGGGTCGCGGGTGACGACCTGCGGCAGCGTGACGAAGGGCCCGCCGTCATGGGGCCAGGTGGTGAGCACCGGCAGCTTCCCGAGGTCGGGCTCGCGGTCCACCACCTCCTGCACCGGCCCGCCGGAGACGTGGCGGGGGGTGTAGGAGGCGAGCTTTCCCAGCCGCGGGATCATCTTCAGCTTCTCCCACAGCCCCTGGGGCGGGGCGAGGTGGAGCAGCTCGCGCAGCTCGCGGGCCGGCTCCTCGAAGTCATCGCAGGAGAGGGCCCAGGAGGTGCGGCGGCGGGTGCCGAAGAGGTTCATGGCCACCGGCAGCTCGCCCGAGGAGGGGCGCTCGAAGAGCAGCGCCGGCCCCTCCTGCTTGGCGGCGCGGTCGGCCAGGGCCGCCATGTCGAGCCGCAGCTCCACCGGCTCCCGCACCCGGACGAGCTCGCCGGCCCGCTCCAGGCGATCGAGGAACTCCCTGAGCGAGCGGTAGGCCATGGGCGGCGTGGATCTATCCCGGATCGCCCCTTGTTTTCAACGAAGGTTGAACGCTATACACCCGCCCCATGCCAGAGACCATCCGGGTGGCGCACAGCCCCGACTCCGACGACGCCTTCATGTTCTACGGACTCGCCTCGGGCGCGGTGAAGGCCGAGGGGCTCGAGTTCGCGCACGAGCTGCACGACATCGAGACCCTGAACCGCGCCGCGATGGAGGGGAAGTACGAGATCACCGCCCTCTCGGTGCACGCCTACGCCCACCTGGCCTCGAAGTACCTGCTCCTCGACTCGGGGGCCTCCTTCGGGGACGGCTACGGCCCGACCCTGGTGGTGTCGCAGGGCTCGAACTTCCTGCGCGCCGAGGAGCTCTCGCGCGCCCGCATCGCCATCCCCGGCAGGTGGACCAGCGCCGCCCTGGCGTTGTCCCTGCGCCTGCCCGGGCACGAGCCGGTGATCGAGGACTTCAAGGCCATCGGCGACATGGTGAAGCGGGGCAAGGTGGACGCCGGCCTGGTCATCCACGAGGGGCAGCTCACCGCCCGGGAGGAGGGGCTGCGCGTCGTCGAGGACCTGGGCCAGTGGTGGAAGGACCGCACCGGCCTGCCGCTGCCGCTGGGCATGAACGGCGTGCGCCGCGACCTCCCCGAGCCGCTGCGCCGCACGCTGGCCCGGGTGCTGGCCGAGAGCGTGGCCTACGGCCTGGCCCACCGCGAGCAGGCGCTCGACCACGCCATGCGGTACGCCCGCGGCCTGGACCGCAAGAAGGCCGACACCTTCGTGGGGATGTACGTGAACGAGTGGACCCGCGACCTCGGGCCCAGGGGGCGGCTGGCGGTCGAGCGCTTCCTCGCCGAGGCGGCCGAGCGGAAGCTCGTCCCCGCGGTGAAGCCGGAGTACCAGGAACGGTAGGAGGAGGCGCGCCGCCGGGGGGTCCGGCGGCGCCTCACCGGGCGCGCAGGCAGGCCGGCCGGTCGCGGTAGCGCCGCGCGAAGGGCACGTAGGTCATGCAGGCGCGGCCCGGCCCCTCGCCCACGCAGACCTCCTCGCAGACGCGGTAGGTGCGATCGTGCCGGCGCACCTCGGTCCGGCCGGTACGGGTGTCCACCATCCGGTCGTAGGCTCCGCCCGGCAGGTCCGGCTCGTCGGCCGAGTGAAGGCTCGAGGGCAGGAGCGGCGGCACGCCCTTCTCCCACATGCCCACCGCGCGCTCCTGCGCCGCGCGCTGGGCGGCCACGAGCGCCTCGTCGGGCGGCTGGCCGACGGCGAAGACCATGGCCAGGCCGGCATCCACCAGCGCCCGCGCCAGGTCCGGGCAGGAGACGAGGAGCCGGCCGTAGCCGTCCTCGCCACCCACCCGGGCGCAGCGCCAGTCGCCTTCGCGTGCGAGCCGGGTCGCCCGCCTGGCGATGGCCAGCAGCTCCTCGGGGCGCCAGGCGCCCCAGCGGTGCACCGGGCCGTAGCTCTCCAGCGCGTTCCAGCCGGCCAGGCGCGCCGAGCGGTCCGCCTCGGGCCCGTCGAGGAAGCGGAAGGTGTCGCCGTCGATCCAGCGGACGGCGCGAGGCGCCCCGTCCACGATCAGCGGCGGGCGCCGGCTCTCGGCGTCCGCGCCGGCCTGGCGGAGGGCCGCGCCTGGCTGGTGAAGCGCCGGGAGGCCCTCCTCCGGGCCGGCGCAGGCCGGCGCTCCCGCGACCGCCAGCAGCAGCGATACGGCGACGGGCGCTCCGCCACGCATGCGTCAGGGTACCATCTCCCCCGGCTGGTGGGCCGGGCGCAACCCCGCGCCCCGGGGCCGCCGCCGACGCCGTGGCGCCGGGTGGCGCGCCGGCCCCTCGCCGGTTACCTCCCGCCCGTCAACACCCGCGGAGGTCCCAGTGGCCGAGAAGATCGTCGTCTGTGGCATCGCCGGCAGCCTTCGCGCCGGCTCCTTCAACAAGATGCTCCTGCGGGCGGCGGGCGAGCTGGCGCCGGCAGAGATGGAAATCCGCCCCTTCGGGCGGATGGCGGAGATCCCGCTCTACGACGCCGACCTGGAGGCCAAGGGCGCCCCCGAGCCGGTGCAGGCGCTGAAGCGGGCGGTGCGCGAGGCCGCCGCGGTGCTGGTGTGCACGCCCGAGTACAACTGGAGCGTCCCCGGGGTGCTGAAGAACGCCATCGACTGGGCCTCGCGCCCGCCGTCGGAGACGCCCTTCGCCGGGAAGCCAGTGGCCCTCACCGGCGCCAGCCCCGGCGCGGTAGGCACCGCCCGGGCCCAGCAGCACCTTCGGCTGGTCCTCGCCTCCAACGGGGCGCTGGTGCTTCCCGGGCCGGAGGTGCTGGTGGCCCGCTGCCAGGAGAAGTTCGACGCCTCCGGGAAGCTCGCCGACGAGGCCACCCGGAGGTACCTGGCCCGGCTGCTCGAGGCCCTGGCCGCGGCGGCGCGGCGGAACCTCACCACCGGCCGCTAGGCAGGGCACGCCCTTCGCCATGGGCCGGGAGGGCGGGGGCTCGTCCCCGCCGATCCCACCGCTGGCGCCTAGTCCACCTGCTGCGCCGCCAGGAACATGGCCTTGGCCAGGGCCTCGAAGAAGTCCCGGTAGATCTCGGGGTCCTCCACCGCCTGCTCCCCGAACTGGGCGTTGGCGCGCACCAGCATCTGGGCCTCGCCGCGCGGCCGGACCGTCACCGTCATGCGCAGCGCGTAGCCCTTGAGCTTGGTGGCGGTGACGGTGCCGATGGTGAGGTCGGCCTTGTCCGCCACGAACCCCAGGTCCTGCACGGTGGCGATCACCGCCCGGAGCGTCCTGGCCTTGTCGGCGGTGTCGAAGGCGCGCGTCTGGTAGCTGCGGAGCTGCACCGCCGAGGCGTCGGTCGCCAGCACCGCCTTGGTGGACGGGACGCAGCCGGCCACCGCCGCTGCGATCGGCGCCGCGAGCCATCTCCGCCCCGATCCGCGCCTCATATCTTCTGCGCCTCCAGGAAGACGCTCTGGGAGAGCTTGTCGAAGAACTGCTGGTAGATCTCGGGCTCCTCGATGGCCTCGGCGCGCGAGACGTTGTTGCTCGTGTCCCAGATGATCCGCTGGATGGTGATGCGGACGTAGTGCGACCGGTTCTCCGGGTCGTCCGAGGCCGGCCGGGCCACCAGGCACACCCTGATCCGCTGGGTCCGGTCCCAGACCGGGGTGACGCCCAGCATGGCCAGCAGCAGGGACCCGACCACCTGGCCGGCCTCGACCGCCGAGCGCTGCTTGGAGGCGACGATCAACCCGAGGCGGGTCTCGCTCTCCTCCAGGTTGAAGCCCAGGTCCTGGAGCACGCCGGCCGACGCGGCCAGCAGGTCGGGCTCGGCGATGCCGTCGAAGCGCCGCGTCTGCAGCTGGCGCTTCTCCATCGAGTCGGGCTCGAGCCGCAGCGCGTCCTTGGGGATGGTGGCGCAGCCGGCGAGGCCCAGGGCCAGCGCGGCGGCGAGGCGGGCGGGTGGGCGCATGGCCCCGGCCGGTCAGAAGCTGGAGTAGCGGTAGGAGAAGTCCCGGACCGCCTT
>DASRTO010000271.1:0-13713 GCA_035655915.1 Anaeromyxobacteraceae bacterium | reverse complement strand
GGCGGCGTGGGGCTGGGCCTTTTCAGCGCCCGACTGCTGGTGACGGCGCACGGGGGACGCCTCCGCGCGGAGAGCGAGCCGGGCGCCGGGGCTACCTTCCTCGTGGACCTGCCCGCCTCGCCCCCCAGATGAGCAGGAGTGCCCCGAAGGGCCTTGAGCTCCCGGAGCGGGGTGGACTACATCGGCTGCGATGACGAAGGAGTCACGGCCCAGCCAGCACCTTGCGGGAGGGAGAGTCGCGGGTGGCATGGTTTCGGTTCCGACCGGGGCGCGCCGGACCCTGCTGGTGGCGGCGGTGTTCGTGGCGTGGTTCGCGGCCTGGTCGGGGACGCGCCCGCTCAACGTGCCCGACGAGGGGCGCTATGCCGAGGTGGCGCGGGAGATGCTGGTCAGCCGTGACCTCGTGACGCCGCACCTCAACGGCGTCCCCTTTCTCGACAAACCGCCGCTCTTCTACTGGCTCGAGGACGCGAGCTTCGCCGTCCTCGGCGTCCGTCCCTTCTCGGCGCGATTGGTTCCGGCGCTCTTCGCGGCCCTGGGCTGTGTCCTGGTGCTTCTGGCCGGCGCGAGGCTCCACGGGTGGCGCGCCGGCCTCCTGAGCGCGATCGTCCTCGCCGCGAACCCCTACTATTTCGGCGCAAGCCAGTACGTCAATCATGACCTCGCCGTGGCCGTGCTCGTCAGCGCTGCGGTGTTCGCCTTCGTCGCCGGCCTCAGCGGCGACGGCCCCGGGCGCGCAGGCTGGATCGTCGCCGGCTGCGCTGCCGCCGGCCTGGCGGTGCTCACCAAGGGGCTCATCGGCGTCGTGTTCCCCTTTGGATTCGTCGGCCTGTGGGTGTTGCTCACCCGGGGCTGGTCGCGCGTGCCCTGGCCGGCGCTGGGAGCGGGGCTCCTGGTCATGGCCGCGCTGGTGCTCCCGTGGGCGCTGGCGGTCCAAGAGGCGAACCCGGACTTCCTCCATCACTTCGTCGTCGTTCAGCACTTCCAGCGCTTCGCCGGGCGAGGATTCAACAACCCAGTGGGGCCGGGCTTCTACCCGGTCCTCTTGGGAGCAGGCCTCCTGCCCTGGACACCTCAGATCCCCGCGGCGGTCCATCGCGCTGTGCTCGTCCTCCGCGGGGACCGGGTCGATCGTGAGGCGAACCTGCTGCTGCTCCTCTGGCCGGTGCTGGTGGTGCTGTTCTTCTCGATCCCCCGCTCGAAGATCGCGGGATACGTGCTCCCCGCCCTACCGCCCCTCGCAGTTCTCCTCGGCGCCTGGTGGGAGGGGGCGCTGCGCGCCGGGCAGGGGCGCCTGAGGGCCGTGGCCGTCTCGGGCTGGGCCATGGCCGCCCTCGGCGTGCTCCTCGCCATCGGCTCGCCGCTCGTCGCCGGTCGCCTGGCCCTGCAGCCCCAGGCCGTCGCTCGTCTGGCCGCGACCGGGGCGGCAACCCTGGCGGCAGCGGTGGTGGTGCTCTACGCCCACCGTCGCCGGGAGCTCGCCCTGGCGTTCGCCGCCTGCGTGGCGTCTGCGGCGCTACTCGGAGCAGGGGGGATGCTTGCCGTACCGCACCTGATCCACGACGGGACCGGCAGCCTGGCGGAGCGGATCCATCCGTTGCTCCGCGACGGCGACCGGGTCGCCTGCTACCGGAAGTACTTCTACGACCTGCCGCTCCATCTCGGCCTGCGCCAGCCGCTGCTGGTGGTGGACGATTGGGGCGACCCGGCCATCGCCAAGAGCGACAACTGGCGCAGCGAGCTTTGGATCGGCCTGCAGCAGCGCCCGGAGGCCGCAGCGTGGTTGGTGACGCCTGACCGCTTCCGGGCGATCTGCGCCGGGGAGGCACGCTGCTTCGTGGTGGCGCGCAGCCGCGATGTGGTCCAGCTCGAGGGCATGGCGCTGGTGCGAATCGCGACGTCAAGCGACATGGTGCTCCTCGCGACGCCGGCGGCAGCTCGCGGCGTCGAGGTCGGCGCCGCGGGCGAGACGCTCGATCGGCATCGAAGGTTCTGGACGTGGCGCCGCGGCCAGCGGACTCCGGCGGCCAGGGATATCGGGAACGTGGACAGTGAGGCGCCTGGGACTCGAACCCAGAACCACCGGCTTAAAAGGCCGATGCTCTACCAGTTGAGCTAGCGCCTCGAACGGTCGGGAATCCTAGCACTTTCAGCCCCTCGCGCCCTCTCTCGCCTCGGCGGCGTGGACAGGTGGTGGACAGTTGGGGGCCGCAACCACCTCGCCCGGGCCCGGGTGAGGTCCACCGTCAGCCGGACCCGTCTGCTCCCCGAGGTGTCGGTACACTGCCGAACTCGCACGCGACGCAGCCTTGCACAGGGCGAGGAGGAGATCCATTCCCAAGGGGCAAAGGAAGGACCCACGCGACCGTCCGGAGTACGAGTTCAAACGGGTGCTGCGGTGCCACTTCGGCCTCACCCCGGACGAGTACGCAGCGAGGCTCGCCGCCCAGGGGGGAGTCTGCGCCATCTGCGGTGGCGCGGAGCCAAGGGGCAAGAGGTTCGCGATGGACCACGAGCACCGCATCCCGGCGGAGGACAGGGCGGGGCACGGGGGCCTGCTTTGCGGCGCGTGCAACACCGCACTCGGCCTCTTTCAGGACTCTCCGCAGCTGCTGGGGGCCGCTATCACCCACCTGGCGAAATACAACGTGACACCGTGAGCCCGCTACCGCGGCGGCGGTTTGCGCTCCCCGGGCCATTGGAGCCATCCCAGGCCAACGCGGCGGATATGGAACGGCCCCAGCCGTCGGAACGCCGGGGCCGGCCAAGGGCCTGTGAGGAATCCTGAACCGGCTCACTGGCACCGGCCCGCCACGCACCTCTGGAGGGAAGTGCAGGCGATGCCACAATCGCCACAGTTCCAGGGGTCGCTCGTAACGTCCCTGCAGACGGCATAGCCGGTGGCGGGGATTGGGTCGGGAGGCGGGCAAGCTTTCACCGGTGGCGGGTCACAGACGCACGTTCCCGAGACGCAAGACCCGTATCCGCAGTGGATCCCGCAGTCACCACAGTTCCCGTCCGTCGTGATGTCCCTGCAGATGGTCCAACTATAGGTCGGCAGCGGTGAAGGGGGTGGGCATGCCTTCACGGGCGGGGCCGCACAGACACACGCTCCCGAGACACACGACCCCTGGCCACAGGCAATCCCGCAGCCTCCGCAGTTGGGATCCGTCGTGAGATCCCTGCAGACCGTCCAGGGAGGCATGAACGAGATTTCACCACCACCCCCGGGGGGCGGCGGGCAAGACCCCACCGGCGGGGGCGCACAGACGCACGCTCCAGCGACACAAGACCCGCTGCCGCATACGGTGTTACAGGCGCCGCAGTTGGGTTCCTCCTGCAAGTCGGAGCAGTAGTAGAAACCCGGTCCCCCGTGGCACATCACGTCTCCCGCCTCGCAGGGGCAGTCGTACGGGAACGTAAGGCATTCCTGCGTAGACTGATCGCAGCCCAGCAACTGGGCCGCAAGTCCGGCGACCACGAAACCTAGACGCACCTGCATACTCGACGGGCCGTCACCTAATCTCTGGCTGTGAATGCCCCTTGCGTAGCGAGCCCCCACGAGGGGGCCCCATAAGTGCGGCGGCGCCCTGCGCCTGGGGGGGAGCCTGGACCCGGGCGTCCTTGGAGCCTTCCCACGGGTCTGGAGTCCCGCGCATCGGCGGCACCGTGAGGCCGACCCTTCGCCCGCACACCGGGCACGCGATCACGTCCCCGACTTTCAGGTCCGCGACCGGGAGCCAGGAGCCAGGGCAGTCGAGGGGAGCGCGGGCCACGGCGCACCCTAGCATCCGGGGACTGGCAGCCCTCACTTCCGCTGCCGCAGGGTGCGGCAGGCTTCCTCGACGCCGTTGGTGCAGGAGAGTTGTCCCCCCTGGAGGGCCCGGCACTTGCTGGTCGCCGAGTAGCCATGGGCTGCTGAGAGCACGAAGACCGTACCCACGCCCAACGCGAGGAGGCCCCCGGCCGCAGGAACGCCACAATATGGGCCACTACACGAGGTTGAAGTCTTGACGAGCGCGACGACTCCGCCCACGCCGAGAAGGACGGCCCCGACTGTATCCGCGACCGGGGCTGCTACTGAGGTGTCACACTCAAGCGGTGGGCTGGGCTGACCGGCCCCGCGCGGCGGCGCGTTGACGAACGCCCAAGAGCAGCCCGCCAACGCCCATGCTGCGAGACAGGCCAGCGCTGCCGGCGCTTTTGACCTAGCCCCTCCCACGTGCCCATATTGCCGCCGGCTCCACGGAGAGCGCAAGAGATGAACGGGGTAGTACACTCAAACCGTGGCGACCTGGCGCTGCCTGATCTCTGGCTGCGGTCTGAGGGCGGCCCGAGCGAAGCGAGGCCGCCGGCACGAGCCGCCCATCAAACCCGCCCTTTCGGGTCGCTCTTGGCGAAGACTTGCTCGGCCCGCTGCGCTGGCTCCACAGCGCCCGGCTGAGCCGTCGCTGGAACCGGGAGCACCGGGACCCTGTGCCCGATGGGGCGCTCAGCCGCGACGGGCCGCGACTGGCGGAGACCAGCTAGCGGTCGGCTAGCGGCGGGCCGCGTCGCCCGCCGCCGCCACCGGCTGGGTCGCGCCCTGCGACGCGGTTGCAGTCGCAGGTCCCCGCGATCGTCCTGCCAGCACGAACAGCGCGGCGACGGCGAGCCCCACGAAGAGGCGGAAGAGCAGATTTGCGCGCATTCGGTTACCTCTCCGGCCAGGTGGAGCCTCGGCCCGGTCCTGCCGAGGAAGCAGCACGCGGCGTGCCACGCCGCGAAAGGGCTCGATCCCGGTCCCTCCGGGCCTTTTCGCGGGCTAGATGCTCCGGAGGACGGCACCCGGGGTCGGGCCGTATGGGGGCAGCCGGACTCGCCACGATCCGGTGTCATGCGCTCGCAGGACGGGCCGAGGCCCGCGCCGGGCGGCTCCGCGCCACGCGGGGCGGGCTCCGGCCAGCCCGGATGGTCGCGGCTCTCCGCGCCTCCAAGCCGGAGCGCATCCGGTGAGTGCTCCCCGCGCCCGGCGCGCTAAGATCGGCGCGTGCGCGGCCCGCAACTCACCTTCGAGACCCCCGAGCGCGCCGTGCTGGCGCTGGACGTGGCCGGGCTCGGCGGGCGGGCCCTGGCTTATCTGGTGGACCTGCTGGTGATCTTCCTCTTCTGGGTGACGGCGCTCCTCGTCTACTCCATCGCCGGGGACCTGCTGCGCCGGCTCCAGGAGATGTCCTTCGCGGCCCAGGCCGTGGCAGTGCTGCTCTTCTTCTTCACCGGCTGGGCCTACGACGTGGCCTGGGAGGCCGCCTGGGGCGGCCAGACGCCCGGGAAGCGGCTCCTGGGGCTGCGGGTGGTGGGGCGGGACGGGGCGCCGGTGTCGTTCGTCGAGTCGCTGCTGCGCAACCTGCTCCGGGCGGTGGAGGTGCCGCTGCTGTACGCCCCGGGCGTGCTCATGGTGGCCTTCACGCCGCGCCACCAGCGCCTGGGGGACCTCGTGGCCGGGACGCTGGTGGTGAAGGACCGCGCCTACGATCTCTCGCGCTACGCCGCCGCCGCCCAGCTGGACGCGCGCTGGGCAGCCCTCCGGGGGCGGGCCGCCGCCGCGCTCTCCCCCGGCGACTTCGAGCGCCTCTCCGACTTCCTCCGGCGGCGGGACTGGATCGATCCGGCCGCCCGGGAGCGCATCGCCCTGGCCGCGGCGGCGGCGCTGGCCACGCGGGCCGGGGTGGCTGGGCCGGCTCCGGGGGAGGCCGAGGCCTTCCTGGAGGCCTTCGCGGCCGCCTCGGCCGGGGAGGGTGGGGCGTGAGCCGTCCGCGGGGCCGGCCAGGCGAGGCGGCTGGCGCGGGGGCCGGAGCCTCCGGCGGGGCGCCGGCCGGGGCCGCGAGCGGGACCGGCCGCCCCGGCATCGGCGCCTTCGTGCGCCGCAAGCGCGCCGGCTGGGAGCGGCTGGCGGCTTTGACCGCCGGCCTCGGCTCGGGCGGGCTGGCGCTCGAGGAGGTGGAGGAGCTGGACCGGCTCTACCGCCGCGCCGCGGGTGACCTGGCCTTTGCCCGGGCCGCCTTCCCGGGATCGGACGTGGAGGGATACCTGTCCCAGGTGACCGCCCGCAGCTACGCCGTCCTCTACCGGCGCCGCTCCCGCCCCGGCCGGCTGCGCGCCTTCGTCCGGGAGGAGATCCCGGCCGCCTTCGCGCGCCACCGCCGGGCCTTCGCCCTCTCGGCGGCCCTGCTCCTGGGAGGCATCGCCGCCGGCGCGTTGGCGGTGGCCCTCGACCCGGGCGCGGCGGCGACGCTGGTGCCGCGGCCGGTTCGCGGCGCGGTGGCCGCCGGCCGCATGTGGACCGACTCGCTGCTCGAGGTGGCGCCGGGACTCAGCGGTTCGTTCATCGCCCGGAACAACGTGGCGGTGGTGAGCCTGGCCTTCGCCCTGGGCTTGACCGGTGGCCTGGGCACCGCCTGGCTCCTCTTCTCCAACGGCCTGCTGCTGGGTGCGGTGGGGGCCTACTGCGTCCAGCGCGGGATGGGCCGGGCGCTCTTCGCCTTCGTGGCGGCGCATGGCCCGGCGGAGCTGCTCTGCCTGGCGCTGGCCGGCCAGGCGGGCTTCCTCTTGGCGGCGGCCCTGGTGGACCCCGGCGAGCAGCCGCGCGCCGAGGCGCTGGCGCGGGCCGGCCGCGAGGCGGCGCGGCTGGTGGCCGTGGCGGTGCCGCTCCTCCTCGTGGTGGCGCTGGTGGAGGGCGCCATCTCGCCGGGCGCGCTCTTCCCCCTCTGGGCCAAGGCCGCCCTGGGCCTCGGCCTGGCGGGCGCGGTGCTGCTCTACCTCTTCTGGCCGGCGGCGCGGACCGACGCCAGGGCGTAGCCGGCGGGAGCGCGGCGCCGCTCCTCGGCCTCCAGCCGGGCGAACCAGCGGTCGGCGGTGCGCTTGAGCTCGCGCCAGCGGATCTCGTCGGGCGTGGGCAGCGGGACCGGCGAGGCGGGCGCTCCGGCGGCGGGCCGGTCGAGCCGGCGCGCCCCGGCCCGGTGGCGGAACACCTCGCCGTAGGCCGAGGAGAAGGTCCGGGCGCAGAACGGGCACTGGTAGTAGCGCACCGGGCTCCCCGGCGCGGACCAGCTCGTCATGAGGATGCGGCAGTGGGTGCACTCGACCGGGAAATCCATTTGAAATCTGGAGATATCGCCGCATGATCGAGGGGTCAAGAAATCGGACGGACCATGCCCTCCATCGTGAACATCGACGGCGCGCTCCTCCCTCCGGGCGAGGCGCGGGTCTCGGTGTTCGACCGGGGCTTCCTCTACGGGGACAGCGTCTACGAGGTGGTGCGCACCTACCGCGGCCGTCCCTTCGAGCTTCCCGCGCATCTCAAGAGGCTCTCCCACTCCGCCGAGCGCATCGGCCTCGCGCTCCCCTGGGACGCCCGCCGCACGGAGGCCGAGCTGCTCCGCACCCTGCAGGCCGCCCGCGGCGAGGACCCGCCCGACCCGGACGCCGCGCCGTGGAACGCCGGCGAGCGCTACGCGCGCGTGGTCATGACCCGTGGCGCCGGCGAGATCGGGCTCGATCCCGCGCTGGCGGTGGATCCCAAGGCCATCGTCATCGTGCAGCCGCTCCACGCCCCGCCGCTCGCTGCCTACCGCGAGGGCGTCGCGGTCCGGGTGGTGGGGGTGGAGCACGTCTCGCCGCACGCGGTGGACCCCACCGCCAAGACCGGCAACTACCTCTCCCACGTGCTGGCGCTCCGCGAGGCGCGCGCCCGGGGCGCCCACGAGGCGCTCATGCTGGACCGCGACGGCTTCGTCACCGAGGGCACCACCTCCAACGTCTTCGCGGTCCGGGCCGGCGTGCTCCTCACGCCGCCGCTGGCCGCCGGCATCCTCGAGGGGGTCACCCGCGGCATCGTCATCGGGCTGGCGCGAGGCCAGGGCCTTCCGGTCCGGGAGGAAGGCCTCCGCCCCGTCCAGCTCGAGGAGGCCGAGGAGGTCTTCATCACCTCCAGCGCCCGGGAGGTGCTCCCCGTGACGCGGCTGGGAAACCGGGCGGTCGGCGGCGGGAGGCCGGGCCGCTTGACCTCCCGCCTCCACGAGGCCTACCGGGCCCGGGCCGACCGCCTCTCCCACGATTAGGTGACGCGCGCCGGCCGCGAAGTCGGGTGCGCGCCAAGGGTTCCGCGATAAGCTAGCCCCGCATGGGGCCCAGGGCCATCGCCGTCGTCCTCGCCGCCGGACTCTTTCCGCTTCAGGCTCCGGCCATGGACCCGGCGGTCCAGCGGGCCGTCGAGGCCCTCCGCAACGACTCCTCCCTCAAGGTCCGCGCCCAGGCGGCACTGGTGCTGGGGCAGCGCGGCGCGGTGGACGCGGTGCCGGCTCTCACCACGGCGCTGCTCGAGGACCGGGCGCCGGCGGTCCGCATCGCCGCGGCGGCGGCGCTGGGGCGCATCGGCGACCCGTCGGCGCTGCAGGCCCTGGCAGGGGCGGAGCGCGACGACGCCGACGAGGAGGTCCGGGAGGCCGCTGGCCACGCCGTGGCCGAGCTGCGCAGCCGCAGCAAGCGGAGCGTCGACCGGCGCAACCTGGCCGTGGAGGAGGCCACCGGCAAGGGGGGCCCCGTCGCCCGCAAGGCGCTGCGCGCGGCCCTGGCGAGGCAGCTGGAGAGGGCCGGCTTCGCCCTGGTCGAGCCGGACCAGGCCGCCTTCCGCGTCAAGCCCTCGGTGATCTCGGTGGAGACCTCCGAGAACGGAGGCAAGCTCTTCGTCTCGGTGAAGGCCGCGGCGGTGGCGGTCGGGCTCGACGGCCGCATGGCGGCCATGATCCAGGGAGGGGCCCGCGTCAAGGCGACGGGCGCGAGGCGCTCGGAGGCGGTGGAGGAGCAGTTGTCGGTCACGGCACTGGAGGCGGCGGCGCGCACCCTCTCCGAGGACCTGGCCTCCCAGCTCAAGTGAAGGAGCGGAGCATGAGCGACGGAACCATTCCCGCCACCGGGACCCCGGGCGCCCCCGCGCCCGCCGCGGAGGCGCCGAAGCGGCGCATCCGCAACTACCTCATCGACTCGAGCATCCAGCTCCGCTTCGCCAGCTACCTGGTGGCGGTGGCGTGCGCCATCAGCCTGGGGCTGGGCTACCTGCTGTGGAGCGCCTACCGCGAGTCGAGCCGGCTGGTATCGCTCGGCGACCCGCGGGTGGACGACGCGCTGGCCACCATGCTGGCGCAGGAGGACCGCGCCCGCATGGTGTGGCTGGCGGCGGCGCTGGCGGTGATCGTGCTGTGCCTGCTGTTCTTCGCCATCGTGGTGACCCACCGCGTAGCCGGGCCGACGGTGGCCCTGGCCGTGACCTGCCGGCGGGTGGCCGACGGCGACCTCTCCCGGCCGCGCCCGCTGCGCCGCCGGGATCTGCTGGTGGACCTGGCCGACGAGATGGTCCTGATGGTGGAGGGGCTGCGCGACCGGGAGGAGTCCGAGCGGGCGGTTCTCGTGGAGGTGGCGAGGACGCTCCGCAAGACGGGCGTGCCCGGCGCCGTGCACGATGCCGCGGCCAGGTTGGAGGAGCTGGCCGGCGAGAAGGCGGGGCGGATTCGCCCGTGACGGCGCGGCGCCCCCGGGTCGAGCCGCCGTGAAGCCGGGCCTCCTCCTCGCCCTCGCCGCGCTCGCCTGCGCCACGCCCCCGCCTCCGCGCGAGGCGGGGGAGGGGGCCGCCGCGCCGGCGATGGCGGCCCCCGCCACGGGCTCGTCTCCGACTGCGGCACCGGCCGCGACCTCGACCCCGATCGCGGGCCTGACCCCGGCCTCGCCCCCGCCCCCGACCTCGACTCAGCCCTCACCCTCGGTGACCTCCCCGGCCGCTCCCGCGGCGACGTCCCACGGCGATCTTCCGCCGCCGCTCCCCCCGCCGCTTCCGCCGCCGATCACGGCGGAGGAGCCGCCGCCTCCCTCGAAGGCCGAGCCGCAGGATCCCATGGATCTCCTATGGAGCCACCGCCTCAACTTCGCCGCCGGCGGCGCTCCGCTGGTGACCATTCGGCTCATGGAGGGGCAATCCGAGATCGCCTTCCGGCCCCTGGGGCCGGGCCACCTGCGGCCGCGGGGCCGCGCCGAGGTGGCGGTCCCGGCCGGAGCGGCGCTGCGGGTGCGGCTCCGGGGCGCACGGCCGGCCACCCTGGCGCACTTCCCCCTCCTCGGCCAGTTCGAGTTCCGCGACCGGGCCGGCCTGGAGGCGGCGCGGAGGCTGTGGGAGGGGCGCGGGGTCAAGGTGCGCCTGCGGGCCCTGGGAGGTGTCTACGGCATCATGGGGCGGGTCATCGACAACCGCCGGAGCCTGTTGCTCGCCGACGGCGACGGCAGCGAGGCGGCGGCCGGCGCCTTCGCCGACGAGGCGGGCCGGGCCTGGGGCCAGCGGCCCGGCATCTTCACCGACCTGGTGGCGCCGCCGGGCGGGACGCTGGAGGTGCTCGACGCCGCCGGGCGCCGGCTCGCCGAGGCCGACGGGGCGGTCTCGCTCGACGTGGAGGGGGACGCCGGCTTCGTGGTCTCGCGGGTCGAGCACGACCCGGGCTACGCCGCCCACGGCTTCGAGGACCGGGCCTACCGGGGGCGCCTCTACGCCACCGTGGACGCCGCGGGCCGGCTGGCAGCGGTGGACGCGCTGGCCCTGGAGGAGCTGCTCCGGGGGCTGGTGCCCAGCGAGATGCCTTCCAGCGTGGCCCCGGAGGCGCTCAAGGCGCAGGCGGTCACCGCCCGCTCCAACGTGCTGGCCCAGATCGGCACCCGCCACCTCACCGACCCCTACGTGCTCTGCGCCGAGGTGCACTGCCAGGCCTACCGGGGCGAGGCGGCGCAGGTGGCGGCCACCGACGCGGCAGTGCGGGCCACCGCCGGCGAGGCGCTGTTCAGCCGGCGGGATCGCTCCCTGGTGGATGCGGTCTACCACGCCATGTGCGGCGGGCACGGCGAGGACAACGACGCGGTCTGGGGGAACAACCCCGACCCGAACCTACGCGGGCGTCCGGACCTGCCGGCGGCGGAGGTGGCTGCTTGGAAGGGTGGGCTCGCCGACGAGGGCCGGCTGGGGGCCTTCCTGGCGAGCGGGCCGCGGGCCTGGTGCGCCCGGCCGGCCAACGGCCGTCCCGACCGCTACCGATGGGAGCGGCGCTTCACCCGGGCCGAGGTGGACCAGGTCGCCGCCCCCCTCGGCACCGGCCCGGTCGAGGCCATGATGGTCCTGGCTCGCGGGGTCTCCGGGCGGGCCCGCTCGCTCCGCCTCCAGGGGACCCAGGGGAGCGCCCTGGTCCACGGGGAGCTGCGCATCCGGCGCCTCTTCCGCAACCTGCCGTCGTCGATGTTCCTCGTCCGGCGCGACGGGGACGGCTGGGTCTTCCGCGGCGGCGGCTGGGGGCACGGCGCCGGCATGTGCCAATGGGGCGCGGTGGGTCGGGCCGAGGCGGGGCAGGACTACCGTCTCATCCTCCGGTCGTACTACTCGGGGGCCGAGGTGGTGAGGATCTATTGACCTAGGGCGGGGGCTTGTCCGCGCCGGGACACCCGGATTTCGGCCAAGGGTCCTCGGCGCTGGCCGTTGAACGCGATCCCCCTTCCGGCACGAGGGCCTCGTGGCGGCGGGGGACGAGCCCCCGCCCTGCGTGCCTGGCAGCCGAGGGGCCGGGCCCTGCCGCGGCTGACAGGCTCTCCCGGCCGGAGTAGCCTGCCGCTGCCGGCTTCCTCACCCGTCGCTTCACGGAGGCTCCGCCATGGACGGCCTGATGATGGACTTCCCCCTCACGCTGGCCCACCTCTTCGACCGGGCCGGACGCTACTTCCCCCGGAACGAGATCGTCTCCCGCCGCCCCGACAAGTCGATCCACCGCACCACCTACGCGGAGTTCCACCGGCGGACGCAGCAGCTCGCCAACGCCCTCACCCGGCTGGGACTCCAGCCCGGGGACCGGGTGGCCACCCTGGGCTGGAATCACTGGCGCCACCTGGAAGCCTACTTCGCCATCCCGCTGGCGGGCGGGGTGCTGCACACGCTCAACCCACGCCTGTCGCCCCAGGACCTGGTCTACATCGTGAATCACGCCGGCGACCGGATGCTGCTCGTCGACGACGTGCTCTGGCCGGTCTACGAGCGCTTCCGCTGGGACGTCTCGCCGCAGCACGTGATCGTCTGGACCAACGGGACGGTGGCGCCGGAGGGGACGCACGACTACGAACTCCTGATCGCCCCGGAGCTGCCCTCCTTCGCCGGCCCGCGGCTGGAGGAGAACCAGGCGGCGGGAATCTGCTACACCTCCGGGACCACCGGCCGACCCAAGGGCGTCCTCTACTCGCACCGGGCCATCGTCCTCCACTCGCTCGGCTCGGCGCTCACCGACTCGCTGGGCATCGCCCAGAGCGACGCCGTCATGCCGGTGGTGCCCATGTTCCACGCCAACGCCTGGGGCCTGCCCTTCACGGCGGTGATGGTGGGGGCCAAGCAGGTCTTCCCCGGGCCGCACCTCGACGCCCAGAGCCTGCTGGGGCTGGTGCAGGACGAGCGGGTGACCATCACCGCCGGCGTCCCCACCATCTGGCTCGGCATCCTGGAGGCGCTCGACAAGAGCCCCAAGGCCTTCGACACCCGATCGCTCAAGTACATGATCGTCGGCGGCGCTGCCGCCCCGCAGGCCATGATCGAGGGCTTCGAGAAGCGGCACGGCCTCACCGTGCTCCACGCCTGGGGCATGACCGAGACCACCCCGCTCGGTACGGTGAGCCGGCTCAAGGGGTCCATGGCGTCGCTGAGCGAGGCGGAGCGTTTCCGCGCCCGCGCCAGCCAGGGGATCCCGCCGCCGCTGGTGGAGTTGCGGGTGGTGGGGGATCAGGGGCCGGTGGCCTGGGACGGCCGGGCCATGGGCGAGCTGCACGTGCGCGGCCCCTGGGTGGCCAAGGGCTACTTCCAGAACCCGGCCGAGGCCGACAAGTTCACCATGGACGGCTGGTTCCGAACCGGGGACATCGTCACCGTGGACGGGGAGGGGTACATCCGCATCACCGACCGCTCCAAGGACCTCATCAAGTCGGGCGGCGAGTGGATCAGCTCGGTGGAGCTGGAGAACGCGCTCATGGGGCACCCTGCGGTCAAGGAGGCGGCGGTCGTGGCCGCGGCGCACCCGAAGTGGGGCGAGCGGCCGGTGGCCTGCGTGGTGCTGAGGGAGGGCTCCAGGGCCACGCCCGACGAGCTGCGGGAGTACCTGGAGCCGCTGTTCGCGAAGTTCTGGCTGCCCGACGCCTTCGTCTTCGTCCCCGCCATCCCCAAGACCGCGGTGGGCAAGTTCCTGAAGTCGGCGCTCCGGGAGCACGTGAAGGACGTGAAGCTCGAGGGGTAGGGCCGACTCGAGCCGCCCGGAACGGGCGGCGAGGCTCTTGGGAACCTCGGACTCGTCGGGTTCTCCAGCCGTACGGTGCCGCCACCCGCCAGGCAGCGGCGAACGGTAGAGCGGGGGCTCGTCCCCGCCGGGAATCCGGAGCGGCGGGGCGCAACGCCCTACGGCTCGTTGGGCGGGGCTTCGCCGCCGGAGGGCGGCGAGGCGGCGGGGCCGCCGGGCGGCTCGCGCTGGCCCAGATGCAGCGTGTGGCGGCGCGGCCTGGGGCGCGCCGCCAGGGCGGCCACCAGGCCGGTGAGGATCGCCAGGACGCCCACCAGGCCGTAGACCAGCGCCAGCCGCTCCTGGAGCGCCTGCTCCGGCCCGGGCAGGGCCCTGGCGCGCC
>DASRTO010000270.1:0-8607 GCA_035655915.1 Anaeromyxobacteraceae bacterium | reverse complement strand
CGCAGGTCTTCGACGAGGCGACCGATCGCTGGCGCGACCGCGACGCCGTGGTCTTCTACGGCCGACGCATCGCCTATCGCGAGCTGCGGGACGCCGCCGACCGTCTGGCCTGCGCCCTCGCCGACCTGGGCGTGAGGAAGGGGGACCGCGTCGCGCTCTACCTCCTCAACAGCCCCCAGTTCGTCATCGCCTACTTCGCGGCCCTGAAGTGCGGCGCCGCGGTGACGCCCATCAGCCCCGTCTACACGAGCCACGAGGTCCGCTACCAGCTCGAGGACAGCGGCGCCCGCGTCGTCGTCTGCCAGGACGTCCTCTACGACAAGGTGGCGAGATCCGGAGCCGCGCTCGACCAGGTCGTCGTCACCAACATCGGCGAGTACCTCCCGCCGCTGAAGCGGCTCCTCGGCAGGGGCCCGCTGGCTAGGCTCTTCCCGCACGTCGACCTGGGGACGGCGGAGGTCGCCCCCGCCCCGAACCTGCACCGGTTCCAGGAGCTCCTGGCGAGGTACCCGCCCTGTCCGCCGAGCGTGGCCATCGACCCCCGGGCGGATCTGGCCGCGCTCCCGTACACGGGCGGCACCACGGGCCATCCCAAGGGCGTGATGCTGACGCACTACAACCTGCTCGCGGCGCGCGCCGCGGGACAAGCGGCCTTCCCCGTCTTCGTCGACGGCGAGGAGGTGATCCTGGCCTTCCTGCCCTTCTTCCACATCTACGGCCAGGTGGCGATCATGCTCAACGGCCTCGCGCAGGGCAACCTGCTCGTGCTCTTCACCAGCCCGCACACCGAGGCCATCCTGGCGGCGATGGAGCGCTACCGCGCGACGGTGTTCTTCGGGGTGCCGACGCTCTACGAGTACCTCAAGGACCACAAGGACACGGACAAGGTGGACTGGCGGCGGCTCAAGGTGGTGGTGTCCGGCGCCGACACGCTGCACGAGTCGACCATGAAGGGCTGGGCGCGGCGCACGGGGTCGGGCATCGTCGAGGGCTACGGCCTCACCGAGACCTGCGCCACGAGCCACGTGAACCCGCTCCGGCGCGCCAAGCCCGGATCGTTCGGCTGTCCCATCCCCAACGTGCTCGCCGCGGTCATCGACGCCGAGACCCTGCGCTTCCTCCCCGCGGGCCAGACCGGCGAGCTCGTCTTGTCCGGACCCAACGTCATGGAGGGCTACTGGAAGCGCCCCGAGGACACCGCCCAGGTCTTCATCGAGCGTGACGGCGTCCGCTGGATGCGCACCGGCGACATCGTGCGCATGGACGAGGAGGGCTACTTCCACTTCTACGACCGCGCCAAGGACCTCATCAAGTGCAAGGGCCACTCGGTCTTCGCCAAGGACGTGGAGGAGGTGCTCTACGCCCATCCGCAGGTGAAGGCGGCGGGCGTCATCGGCGTCCCGGACCCGGCGGTGGGGGAGCGCATCAAAGCCATCGTCGTGCTCCATGGCGACGCCCGCGGCAAGCTCTCCGAGGAGGAGATCAGGGCCTGGTGCCGCGAACGGCTCGCCGAGTTCAAGGTCCCGCAGCTGGTGGAGTTCCGCGGGGAGCTGCCCAAGACCGACGTGGGCAAGGTGTCGCGCCGGGAGCTGCGCGACGAGATCTCGCGCTGAAGCGACCCCTCCGCATGGCGAGCCCCTTCTTCCGGATCGAGCGCCTCACCAAACGCTTCGGCGGGCTCCTCGCCGTCAACGACGTGACCTTCGAGCTCCGGCGCGACCAGATCGTCGGGCTCATCGGACCGAACGGCGCCGGCAAGACCACGCTGCTCCGCCTCGTCACCAAGATCCTGAGCCCAGACGCCGGCCGCATCGTCTTCGAGGGCGAGGAGATCACGACGCTCAGGCCCTGGGACGTCGTCAACCGGGGCATCGCCGGGACGTTCCAGAACACCCGCCCCTTCCACCACCTGCCCATCGTCGCCAACGTCATGGTGCCGTTGGTGGCGCCCCGGGCCCGCCGGCGCGGGGAGTGGGTCAAGACCATCGAGGCCAAGGCGATGGACGCCCTGGAGTTCGTGGGCATCTCGGACATGGCGCTCGAGCCCGCCTCGGCGCTGTCGCAGGGCGACCTCAAGCGCCTGGAGGTGGCGCGCGCCATCGCCACCGAGCCGGAGCTGCTGCTCCTCGACGAGCCGCTGGGCGGCCTGAGCCCGGCGGAGTCCGACCTCCTGGCCAGATCGATCCGCCGGCTTCACAAGGGCGGGCGCTTCGGGCGGCTGCACTCCGAGGGGCCGGCGGTGCTCATGATCGAGCACAAGCTGAAGGAGCTCATGTCGATCGTCGACCGGGTGATCGTCATGGACCACGGAGAGGTGATCGCCGACGGCGCGCCGGCCGAGGTGGTGAAGGACCCGGCCGTCGTCGAGGCCTACCTGGGATCCGACCATGCCGCTCCTTGAGGTCAAGGACGTCGCCGTCCGCTACGACAAGGCGGTCATCCTGAACGGGGTCTCGCTGGAGGTCGAGGCCGGCGAGCTCGTGGGCGTCGTCGGCCCGAACGGGGCCGGGAAGTCGACGCTGTTGCGCGCCATCTCGGGCCTGGTCCGCTTCGAGGAGCGAATGAAGCGCGGCACCAGCGGCGACATCGTGCTCGAGGGGGAGGTGCGCTTCGGTGGCGATCGCGTGGACAGGCTGCCGGCGCACGAGATCCGGCGGCGGGGCCTGGTGCACTGCCCGGAGCGGCGCAGGCCCTTCCGGGAGCTGACGGTGCTGGAGAACCTCCTCGCCGGCGCCTACCTGTCGCGCAGCGCCGCCGAGACGCGGCGGCGGCTCGACCACTGCTTCTCGCTCTTCCCGCAGCTCGCCCGGCGCCGCGATCAGGTGGCCGGGAAGATCTCGGGCGGCGAGCAGCAGATGCTGGCCACCGCGCGCGCCCTGATGTTCGAGGCGAGGCTCCTCGCCATCGACGAGCCGTCGCTCGGGCTGGCGCCGCGGATCCGCGAGGAGCTCTTCGCCGCCATCGCCCGCATCCACGCCGAGGGGACGGCGGTGCTGCTCGTCGAGCAGGAGGTGGCCCAAGTCTTCCGCATGGCGGCCCGAAGCTACGTGCTGTCGCAGGGGCGCATCGTCGCCACCGGGGTACCCGCCCAGCTCCTGGCCGACGAGACCCTGCGCGCCGGCTACCTGGGCCTGTGACCGGGACGCCCCGGGGCCGTCCCCACCTCCAGGGCCGCATCGCAGAGCCGGCACCTCGCACGCCAGGCCACGTTCCGCTGCTTGCAGCGAGGGCACTGCGTCTCGACCTTGTCGCGCACCCAGGGGGTCAGGCCGCGGGGCATGAAGAGCAGCACCAGCAGCACGATGGCGGCGAAGATCAGCAGCCGCAGCTCGCCGAAGGCCTTGAAGCTCCCGAGCCACTCGGTGAGCGGATAGAGCACGAAGACCGCCGCGACCGGGCCGTAGATCGTGGCCACGCCCCCGAAGATGCCCCAGATCACCACCTGGAAGGAGAGCGCGGTCTCGAGCGTCGAGGGGCCGGCGCCCCGCATGAAGTGGGCGTAGAGCGCCCCGGCGACGCCCGCGGCGAAGGCCGAGATGGCGAAGGCCGCGAGCTTGTAGCGGGCGGTGTTGATGCCGGAGGCTCGCGCTGCCACCTCGTCGTCGCGGATGGCGTGCAGGACCAGCCCGAATCGCGAGTCGGCGATGCTCCACAGGCCGAACACCAGGGCCAGCATGCCGACGGCGGCGATGTAGTAGTTACCGACGCGGGAGGCGGCCAGCGGGCGCACGCCGGTGACGCCCAGCTCGCCGCCCGAGAACTCGGGGAAGGCGAAGAGGACCCCGATGAGGATGAGCGGGAACGCCAGCGTCGCCAGCGACAGGTAGGAACCGCGGAGCCGCAGGCAGAGGAGCCCGACGCCCAGCCCGAGGCCCGCAGCCATCGCCGCGCCCGCGGCGACGCCGATCCACGGCGAGACGTCGAGCCGGAGCGAGACCAGCGCCGAGGCGTAGGCGCCCGACCCGAAGAAGAGGGCATGGCCGAAGTTGATCTGGCCCGCATAGCCGGCGAGCAGGTCCCAGCTCGCCGCCACCGCGGCGAAGATGCAGGTCATGGCGGCCACCCGGAGCACGTAGGGATCGGCCCAGACGAGCGGCAGCAGGAGCCCCGCCCCCGCCCAGGCGAGGGCCAGCGTCCGGGACGGCAGCACCAGCACCTCGCCGCGCAGGTTGGCCCAGGCGCGGCGGGCGAGGAAGGTGGCGGAGCCGGTCATGGCGGGCGCGCCGCGGCGCGGGATCTCAGCGCTCCTCCTCGAAGGCCACGCCGAAGAGCCCCTCGGGGCGCACCAGCAGCACCCCCACCATGATCGAGAGCGCCACCGCCCCCTTGAGGAAGGCGCCCTGCGGCAGCGCGAACACGGTGATGGCCTCGACGTACCCGATGACGAGCGCGCCCAACAGGCTCCCCTTGAGGCTGCCGAGGCCACCCAGCACCACCACCGCCAGCACGGTCACCAGCGGCCCCAGCCACATGAAGGGGTCGACCACGAACACCGGGGCCACCGCCACGCCGGCGATCGCCGCCAGCGCCACCGAGATGGCCACGGTCAGCATGGCGACGCGCTCCACGTTCATGCCCATGAGGTTCGCCACCTCGAGGTCGTTGGCGGTTGCGCGGATGGCCAGCCCGAGGCGGGTGCGGTAGAGAAGGGCCCAGGTGGCCGAGAGCATGGCCGCCGCCGCCGCCAGGATCAGCACCCGCTGCAGCGGGATGCTCACGCCGGCGACGTCGACCACGCCGTCGACCGCGGAGGGGATGCCCAGGTAGTTGCCGCCGTAGGCGATGAGCATCACCTCCTGGAAGATGAGCGCCAGGGCGATGGTGGCGATGAGCACCGCCGACTCGTGCTGGCGCACCGGCTCGATCACCAGCCGGTAGCAGGCGACCGAGAGGGCGGTCACGGCGACCACCGACAGCACGGCGGCGAGCGGCCCCCGCATCCCGCCCAGCACCAGCAGCGTGTAGAGGCAGTAGGCCGCCAGCATGTAGAAGGCGGTGTGGGCGATGTTGACGATGCGCGCCACGCCGAAGACGAGCGAGAAGCCGGTCGCCAGCAGCGCGTAGACGCCGCCGTTGACGAGCCCGGTGACGAGGATGTCCTGGAGCATCGAGGCGCCGGCCCGGGCGGCGCTCGCCTAGCCGGCCGGGAACTTGAACGGCTTCATCCCCTTCACCTGGCCCGGCCAGAACGGCACCTTCTTGCCGTCCTGCCACTGCACGGCGATCCCGGTGTCCTTGCCGATGCCCCAGATCGGGTCGTGGGCCTTGTCGTACTCGAGGATGGCGCCGGTGCCGACGAAGGTGGTCTTCTCGATGATCGGCACGAGCTTGTCGGCGTCCGTGGTGCCGGCCTGCTCGATGACCTGCTTCAGCAGCTGGATGGCGTCGTACGTCCCGGCGTTGTAGGTGGGCGACCTGTGGAAGCGCTCCTTGAAGGCCTTGACGAAGGGAATCATCTTCGGCGTCATCTCCACTTCGCCGTAGGTGTCGAGCGTCGCCAGGTAGTTGGCCTTCCCGGCCGTCGCCTGCCAGAACGCGTCCTTCTGCGCCTCGACGTTGATGCCGAAGGCGACGGCTTTCATCTTGCGCTCGCCCATCTGGCGCCCGACGACGATCCCGACCGGCCCGGAGAGGGCGGTGAAGACCACGTCGGCGCCGGCCCGGTCGATGGCGGAGAGCTCGGCGGTCACGTCGGTCGCCGTCGGCGACGGCTGCCACAGCCCGACCACCTCCATCTTCATCTTGGGCAGGTTGGCCTGAGCCGCCTTCACGATGGCCTCGGTCCACATGACCTTCTCGGACAGGATCGCCACCTTGGGCGTCTCCTTCTTGAGGTCGCGGCGGATCTGGCCGGCGATGTCGCCGAGCACGGCGAAGAGGGTCTTGCCCAGATCGGGCGAGTTGAGGGGCGTCACCCGGAACCAGTACTTGTAGCGGGCGTAGTCCCTCTGGACGTTGGCGCCGAGCTTGGCGTCGGCCGCGCCGCAGCCCAGGAAGAGCTTCTTGTAGTCCATGGCCACTTCCTGCATCGCCAGCACCGCCTCGGAGCGGAATCCGCCGATCACGTAGTCCGCCTTGTCGCGGGTGATGGCGCGCTCCATGGCGTTGGTGGCGTCGGGTACCGACTGGATCTCGTTGGTGTCGACCCGGATGATCTCCACCTTCGCCTTCTTGCCGCCGATGGAGACGCCGCCGGCGGCGTTGATCTCGTCGCGGGCCAGCTCCGCGCCGGCCCAGTGGTTCTCCCCCTGCACGAACGCCATCGGGCCGAGGACCGCGATCTTGATCGCGTCCTGGGCCAGCGCCGCGGATGCGGCCACGGCTGCGGTGACTGCCAAGGCAATGAAGCGCACCATGGGTCCTCCTCGCGTTGACCGGCTCTCGGTCGATGGACGTTGCCAGCAATCGTCGAGGGCGTCCAGACCTCCAGCCCCGTCCGGGGGAAGGGCGGGTGCCGGGCCCGTCGAGCGACGAGGCGCGGTGGCGCTACCCGCCCGAGGGCGGGCGGCAGCCGGGCCGATCTCCTGTAGCTGCCGACCCGGCCGACGTGGGAGGCGCCGCGCAACGCCACCATCGCCACGCCCGCGTCGCGGGCCCGCTCCATCCCGGCCGCGGTGGCCTCCTCGCGCTGGCTCCGCTCGTCCGGACGCCGCCGCACGGGTACGCCGCGGCGACGCTCTCGCTCCTCCCCGCCGCCTGGATCGTGTGGCGCATCCGGCGGCGCCATCGCGGCGAGCTCCGCTCGGCGCCGGCGCGGACGCGCCGCCCCACCTGGAGCGAGATCCGCGTCGACGCCGCCCGGCTCCCGTTGCTGCTCCTCGTCTTCGCCGTCCAGGCCGGCTTCTTCCTCGGCCCGGTCGTGGGCGGGGCGCTCGTCGCCCGCCATGGATACCACGGCTACTTCACGGCGAGCACGGCCATGGCGCTCGCCGCGGCGGTCGTGAGCATGGTGCTGGCGCGGCAACGGCGCGCCCCCGCCCCGAGGCGCGAGGCGCGGCCGGGCGCGGCCGGGCACCCGCCAGGGCGCAGCTGATCCCGGCCCGCCGGTCGCGGCGCGACCCACGCCCGGAGTCGGAGGCGCCGGCGGCGCCGTCAGGCCACCACCACCTCCACGAGGTACGGCCCGGCCTCGGCCAGGGCGTGGCCGAGGGCCTCGCGGAGGGACGCCACGGTCTCGACCCGGGTCCCGGGCACCCCCATGCCGCGGGCGAGCGAGACCCAGTCGAGCGGCGGCCGCGAGAGGTCGGTGAGGCCGAGGGCCTGGGGGCCGGCCGCGCCGCCGGCGCGGGCGAGCTCCATCTCTAGGATGCGGTAGTGCCGGTTGGCGCAGAGGAGCGTCACCACGTGGAGCTGCTCGCGCGCCTGGGTCCAGAGCGCCTGGAGCGTGTACATGGCTCCGCCGTCTCCCTGGAAGCCCACGACGACCCGGTCCGGGCAGGCGATGGCGGCGCCGGTTGCGCAGGGCGGCCCCATGCCGATGGAGCCGCCGGTGAGCGTGAGGAGGGTGTGGCGCGGGCTCGCCGCCGCCGGGCCGAAGTAGCGAAGCCCCGTCGTGCCCGACTCCTCGACGACGATGGCGCCCTCGGGCTGGCTCAGCGCCAGGACCGCGCCGACCGCGTCGGGCGTGAGCGGGCCGTCGGCCGGCATGTCCACCCGCCTCGCCGGGGCGACGGCGGGATTTCCCGCGGCGAGGGCATCGGCGAGCGCGTCGAGCCCGCCCTCGACGTCCTCCTCCGGCGACGCCAGCATCAGGAGCGCGCAGCCCGGCGGTGCGAGCCGACTCGGGAGCCCGGGATAGCCGAAGAACGCCACCGGCTCGGCGGCGCCGGCGAGCACCAGGATCTCCAGGCCGGCGAGGGACGCCAGCGCCCGCTCCGGGAAGTAGGGGACGCGCTCGATTCGCGGGAGGCCGGCGCCGCGCTCCTGCCGCGCCGGAAAGCATTCCGAGAGCATCCGGCAGCCGGTGGCCGCGGCGACGCGCGCCGCCGCCCGCTGACCGCGCTCGAGGAGGGCCCGGCCGCCGAGGACCAGCGCCGCGCGGGACCGGCCGCGCAGCGCCGCCGCCACCTCCTCGACGCGACTCCCCGGGACCGCCCGACGCGGCTCCGCGGCGACGGGCCGGACCGGCCCGCCCGCCTCGTCCGTCTGGCAATCGGACGGGACGATCAGGGTGGCGACGCCGGCCCCCCCGCCCTTCGCCGCGGCGACTGCCTCGGCGGCGTCCTGCGCCAGGGCGCGGGCAGACGTGGCCGCGCGCACCCAGCGCGATACCGGCCGCGCCAGCGAGGCGATGTCCGAGGTGAGCGGCGCGTCGGCCCCGCGGTGCCAGGTAGCCTGGTCGCCGACCACGTTCACGACCGGCGAGCGGGCGCGCCGCGCATTGTGCAGGTTGGCGACGGCGTTGGCGAAGCCGGGCCCGAGGTGGAAGAGCCCCATCGCCGGCTGCCCCGCCATGCGGGCGTAGCCGTCGGCCGCGCCGCTGCACACCCCCTCGAAGAGGCCGAGCACGCCGCGGATCCCGGGCACCGCGTCGAGCGCGCGCACCAGCGCCATCTCGGTCGTGCCGGGGTTGGCGAAGCACACCCCGACCCCCGAGGCGACCATCGT
>DASRTO010000269.1:0-11739 GCA_035655915.1 Anaeromyxobacteraceae bacterium | reverse complement strand
AGGGAGAGGAGGCGCGGAGGACGCAGGCCCAGGTGGGCGTAGAGCTTCAGGGTGCGCCGGGTGTCCTCGGCCGCCACCGCCGCCACGCGGCGCAGCACCTCGGCCGCCCGCGGCGTGAGGTCCCCCAGGTTGCCGATGGGCGTGGCCACCACGTAGAGGGTGCCGCGACCGCCCCCGCCGCTCCCTCCCCCGCTCACCACACCCCCGGCCCCCCCGAACCGTCGAAGGCCCCCCGCCGCAGCTCGAACTCGGCGCCCTCCGGCCCGAGCCGCACCGCCACCACGTCGAAGCGCATGGGGCTCTCCAGCGCACCGTGGCGGGCAGCCCAGTCGGCGGCCGCGGCCGCCACCCGCTTCGCCTTGCGTGGGGTCACCGTCTCCAGCGGGTCGGCCAGGCCGCCCACGGCGCGGCTGCGCACCTCCACGAAGCAGAGGGTCTCTCCCTCCCGGCACACCAGGTCCACCTCGCCGCGACGGGTGGCGTGGTTGCGAGCCAGCACCTCGAACCCCTGCCGCTCCAGCCAGCGCGCCGCCACCTCCTCGGCCTCGAGCCCGCGCTCCCGCCGGCTGGCCATGGGGCCGGCCCGCGCCGGCCCGGGGCGCCTCAGGCCACCTGGTGGTCGGCCGCCTGGCGGCATACCGGGTCCTGGGTGGCGTGGACGATCTGCCCGCTGCGCCCGAGCTGCTTCAGGATCCCCGCCAGCGTCCGCCGCGCCCCGTCCGGCAGGCCGGCGAAGGCGTCGTCGAGCAGGGCCAGCGTGCGGCCGTGGGACAGGGCCTGTTCCAGGACTCCCACCTTCACGGCTAGCCACACCAGGTCCCGGTCGGCGGGCGGCAACGAGGCGGCCGGGGTGGTGCGCCCGCCGCCCTGCACGCTCGCGTTGCCGCGCTCGTCCCACAGCACCCCGGAGAGCCGCTGCCCGGAGAGCGCGGGCAGCACCTGCCCCACCCGGGGCCGGATGGCGCGCGCCACCTCCGCCGGCGTCCCGCCCAGAGCGGCCGCCCCCCGATCCAGGGCGGCCCGCAGCGGGTCCACCGGCGGCGGCGCGGCCGCAGGGGCCGCTGACGGGGACGCCTGGTCCGTGTCCAGGCGGGCCAGCTCCATCTCGATGGTGCGCGCGTCGCGCTGGTAGCCGCCCGCCTCCCCGACGAGCCGCTGCTCCAGCTCGCCGACCTCGCGCTGCACCCGCTCCTTCTCGGCAGCGGCCTGGCGGTTCTCCGGGGTGGCCTCCCATTCCGCCAGGCGCTGGCGCCACTCCTCCGCCACCGCCCGCGCGTCGGCGAGGCGTCCCACCACCTCGCGCAGCTCGGGCAGCGCCGCCACCCCGATCGCCTTCATGAGCCCCTTCACCTCGGCGGTGTCGCGCTCGTACTGATCGAGCACCTTGCGTTCCCGCTCTCCGGCGAGGCGCCGGCGCCGCCCGGTCTGCTCGAAGGCCTCCCGGGCCCCCACCCATCGCAGCGCCGCCCAGGCCGCCACCCCGAAGGCGGGCACGTCCAGCAGCGCCAGGTAGCGCAGGCCGTTCTGGCCGGTGGAGGCGCCGGCCATTCCCGCGGCGGCGGCCACCACCCCGACCGCCGCCCCGGCCAGGAACTGCGGGTCCTTCCAGAAGGGAGCGGGCTCCCGGGCCGCCTCCTCCGAGGCGGCCCGCTCCGCCTCCAGCCGAGCCAGGCCCTCGTCCCGCCTGGCCGCGGCCTTCTCGAAGGCCGCCAGCTTCTGGTCCAGGTCGGCCACCGGGTCGAGCACCTTGGCGGCCCCCTCCAGCTCCTTCAGCGCCACCTCCGAGCTGGCCAGGCCCTGGCGGGCCTTCTCGCCTCCCTTGAGGACCTCCTCCAGACGGAAGAGCCGGCCCTGCAGCTCGTCGAGCCGGTACTGGACCTGCTCGGACGCCCTGGCTCTCTCCAGCTCCACCCGCAGGGCGGCCCGCTTGCGCTCCGCCTCCTCGGGAGAGAGCGGGCCCCTCGCCGGGGAGGCCGCCGCCCCGCGCAGGCCCGGCGCCGGCTGCCGCGATGGCAGGTCCGCCGCGGCCAGGCTGAGCACCCCGCGGAGGCGCTCCCGGGAAGGCGCGCCCGGCGCCCCGGCCAGGAAGGCGCCGATGCCGGGCAGGTCCTGGGCCACCAGCGCAAAGGCACGCCGCCCCGGGTCGAAGCGGTGGAGCTGGCACCCGGAGCCGAAGTCCCGGAGCAGCCGGTAGGTGGTCCCGTCGTCGCCCACCAGGGTCAGGCCGGCGCGGGGCGCGGCAGCGCCGGGCGCCGCGGCGGCGCGGGGAATGGCCTCGGCGTCGGCGGGGGCCGGGTGCAGCAGCGCCTCCACCAGGCGCCGCAGCACCGGGCCGTCCGCGGCCACCACGTTGTAGCCCGCCTTGAGGGTGAGGCGCCCCCCGGCCGGAGCCAGCCCGCGGACGCCCTGCGCTGCGATCTCGAGAAGGAGCACTGGCGAGGCGCGATGTTAGCGCGCGCCCGGCACGGCGAGAAGCTTCTGCCGAGCCGGCCGAAGGCCGGCGAGGCCGCTTTCCCCCCTCACCCTCGCGGCACGCACGGCCCATGCGTGCCCTCTCCCCAGGGAGAGGGACCCTCCGGCGAGCGTCGACCAGCGCAGGCCTACGGCGCCGCCGGCGCCGGGGGAGCGCCCTCCGCCTCTGGCCTGCCGCCCTCCTCGCGGGCCAGGCGGGCGGCCTTGCCCTGCAGCTCGCGCAGGTAGTAGAGGCGCGCCCGGCGCACCTCGCCGTGGCTCACCACCTCCACCCGATCGATGCGGGGGCTGTGGACCGGGAACATGCGCTCCACGCCCACGCCGTAGCTCATCTTGCGAACCGTGAACATGGCCCGGGAGTTCCCCCGCCGGTGGGCGATGACCACCCCCTCGAAGACCTGGATGCGCTCCTTGTCGCCTTCCTTGATCTTGGTGTGCACCCGCACCGTGTCGCCGGTGCGGAACTCGGGCAGGTCCTTGCGGAGGTATTTCTTCTCGATGGTGTCCAGCGCCTTGCGCAGCATGGTTCGTTCTCCCTCTAGAGATCCTCGTCCCCGGCCTCCATGAGCCGGAGATCCTCGTCAGTGAGCCTGAGCCTCTGGAACAGGTCGGGGCGCCGCGCCCGCGTGGCCCGGAGCGACTCCCGGCGCCGCCAGCGCGCGATGCGCCGGTGGTCCCCGGAGATGAGCACCTCCGGGACGGCCATCCCCCGGTAGACCGGGGGGCGGGTGTAGTGGGGGTGCTCCAGCAGCCCTTCCTCTTCCGCGAAGCTCTCCTTTCCCGCCGACGCCTGGTTGCCGAGCACTCCCGGCACCAGCCGCGCCGCCGCGTCCACGATGCAGAGCGCCGCCAGCTCACCGCCGGTGAGCACGAAGTCGCCCAGCGAGATTTCCAAGTCCACCACGGCCGTCACCCGCTCGTCCACTCCCTCATACCGTCCGCAGGCGACCACCAGGCGCCCGTGCTCGGCCAGTTCCCGGCAGAGCCGCTGGTCGAGCAGCCGGCCCCGCGGGCTGGTCAGCACCACTCGCGCCCCCGGGAGCCTACCCAGCGCCGCCTCGATGGCCTCGGTGAGCGGCTCCGGCTTCATCACCATCCCGGCGCCCCCGCCGTAGGGGGCGTCGTCGGCGATCCGGTGCCGGCCGGCGGCGTGGTCGCGGATGTCCGTCACGCGCACCGCGATGAGCCCGCTCTCCCGCGCCTTCCCCAGGATGCTCTCGGCGAGGTAGCCCTCGCACATCCGGGGGAAGAGGGTCAGGATCTCGACCTCGAGCCTCGCCACGTGGTCCTCGTCGTCCGCCTGCGCCCTCCCTTCCTCTCCTCGATCTCCAGCAAGCCCTCCGGCGCGTCCACGAGGATTCGCCCGGCCTCCCGCTCCACGGTCACCCAGGGCGCCAGCGGCACCAGCACGTCGCCTGCCTCGCCCTCCACCACCAGCACGTCCACCCCACCGGTCACGTAGAGCCCGGCCACGCGCCCGAGCGCCCTGCCGTCCGCCGTCTCCACCCGAAGGCCCTCCAGGTCGCCCCAGTAGTGCCGCCCCTGGCCCGGCTCGCCCAGGGAGGCGCGCTCCGCCAGCACCTCGCTCCCCCGGAGCCCCTCGGCCGCCCTGCGGTCGCCCACGCCCTCGAGCCGGATGACCCACAGCCGCCCCTGCCTCCTCGCCTCCAGCACCGCCCTCGCCTGGTCCGCCTGGCCGGGGCGCCTCAGGACCACCCGCCCCGCCAGGGCCACGCCGCCTTCGCTGCCGGCCACGCCCAGGTAGCCCCGGAGCCCGATGGCGCGGACCACGGTGCCGAGCCGGATGAGCCGGGCCATCAGTCCAGGATGTCGAGGACCACCCGGCGCCCCTCGCGGCGCCCGGCGGCCTCGAGCACGGTGCGCAGCGCCTTGGCGGTCCGGCCGGCCCGGCCGATGACGCGCCCCAGGTCGTCCTGGTCCACGCTGAGCTCGAAGATGGTCGAGCGCCCCTGGTCGATGACGGCCACCTCCACCTCGTCCTTGTGCTCGACGAGCTCCCGGGCGAGCCAGAGGACGAGGTCGCGCAGCATGGCCCCTCGCCTCCGACTAGGCCTTCTTGGCCTGGAGCCTGGCGCGGCGGAGCACCTTGGCCACGGTGGCGCTGGGCTTGGCCCCCACCTTGAGCCAGTGCTCCACCCGCTCGGCCTTGAGCTCGATGCGCTCGGGGGTGCGGGTCGGGTCGTAGATGCCGACGTCTTCGAGGTAGCGGCCGTCGCGCGGCATGCGCGAGTCGGTCGCCACCACGTGGTAGAACGGCGCCTTGTGCGTTCCGGCTCGGGAGAGCCGCAGGACCACCGCCATCTGGGATCGCCTCCTTTCCTCTGGCCGGGCTACTTCGCGGCCTTCTTGCCGGCCTTCTTCTCGGGCTTCTTCTCGGCCGCGGCCTTCTTCTCGGGGGCCTTCTTCTCGGCCTTCTCCGCCTTCTTCTCGGGTGCCTTCCCGGCCTTCTCCCCCTTCCCCTTCCCGGCGGCCTCGGCGGGGGCCAGCTCGGTCAGCTCCAGCAGCGCCATCTCGGCGGCGTCGCCGACGCGGCGGGCCACGCGGGTCAGGCGGGTGTAGCCCCCGGGGCGGGACTGGAAGCGCTGGGCGATGGGGCCGAAGAGCTTGTCCAGCACCTCGACGTCCCGCACCGAGCGGTGGGCCTGGCGCCGCGCGTGGGGCGTGCCCCGCTTGCCGAGCGTGATGATGCGGTCGGCGATGCGCCGCAGCTCCTTGGCCTTGGGGGTGGTGGTGACGATGCGCTCGTGGCGCAGGAGCGAGGTCACCATGTTCTTGAACATGGCCGTGCGGTGCTCGGTGGTGCGGTCGAGCCGGCGGCCGGCGACGCGGTGCTTCATCTCGGTCTCTCCTCGCGCGGGCGGGCGCTAGCTCTTCTGGGGCTGGGGAGCGCTCTTGGGCGGCCAGTTCTCCAGCTTCATGCCCAGGCTGAGCCCCATCTCGGCCAGGATCTCCTTGATCTCCTTGAGCGACTTTCGGCCGAAGTTCTTGGTCTTGAGCATCTCGGCCTCGGTCTTCTGCACCAGGTCGCCGATGGTCTTGATGTTGGCGTTCTGCAGGCAGTTGGCCGAGCGCACCGACAGCTCGAGCTCGTCGACGGAGCGGAACAGGTTCTCGTTGAGCGCCTGCTCCGGGACCACCACCGGCTCGTAGGCCGGCTCCTCGGTCTCGTCGAAGTTGATGAAGATGGAGAGCTGCTCCTTCCCGATCTTGGCGGCGTAGGCCACCGCGTCCGCGGGCGCCACCGACCCGTCGGTCCAGACCTCCAGGGTCAGCTTGTCGTAGTCGGTCTGCTGGCCGACGCGGGCGTTGGTGACCTGGTAGTTGACCTTGCGGATGGGGCTGAAGAGGGCGTCGATGGGAACCGTGCCGATGGGCTGCCCGGGCACCTTGTTCTTCTCCGCCGGCACGTAGCCGCGCCCGCGCCGCGCCGTCATCTCCATGCGGACCCGCCCCCCCTCGCTGATGGTGCACAGGTGGTGCCCCGGGTTCAGGATCTCCACCTGCGGGTCGGCCACGATGTCGCCGGCCTTCACCTCGCGCGGCCCCTCGGCCTCGATGCGGAGAGTCTTGACCTCGTTGGTGTGGATCTGGAGCAGGACTTCCTTGAGGTTCAGGATGATGTCGGTCACGTCCTCGGCCACCTCGGGGATGGCCATGAACTCGTGCTCCACCCCCTCGATCTTCACGGAGGTGATGGCCGCGCCCTGGAGGCTGGAGAGCAGCACCCGCCTGAGCGAGTTCCCCAGGGTGATGCCGAAGCCGCGCTCCAGCGGCTCGGCCACGAACTTGCCGTAGGTGTTGGTGAGGGACTCCTGGTCGACGGCCAGGGAGCGCGGCTTGATGAGGTCGCGCCAGTTCTTGGTGACGATCGCGTCTGCCATGGGCTCTTCGGTCCTCCCGCCGCCGCCCCCTCCCCGCCCTCCGCGGCCCGGCGGAGGCGGGGCGCCGTGAGGCGCGCGGCACAGGTATGGGTGCTACGGGATGATGGAACGCCTGGGGGCGGCGGCTCATCCCCGGCCGCCGACCGCCACCGGGAAGCTACTTCGAGTAGAGCTCGACGATGAGCTGCTCCTGGATGGGCATGGTGACGTCCTCGCGCGCCGGCGCGGTCTTGACCGTGCCCTTGAAGCCGGCCTTGTCCAGCTCCAGCCACTGCGGGACGCCGCGCCGGTCGACCGCCTCGAGCGCCTCGTTGATGCGCACCACCTTGCGGGAGCGGTCCTTCACCTCGACCAGGTCCCCGGCCTTGAGGCGGAAGGACGGCACGTCCACCTTGCGCCCGTTGACGCGGAAGTGGCCGTGGCGCACCAGCTGGCGCGCCTCGTTGCGGGTGTCGGCGAAGCCGAGGCGGAAGACCACGTTGTCGAGCCTGAGCTCCAGCGTCTGCAGCAGGTTCTCGCCGGTCTTGCCCTTGGCGGCGGCGGCGTTCCAGTAGGCGTGGCGGAAGTCGGCTTCCAGGAGGCCGTAGAGGCGCTTCACCTTCTGCTTCTCGCGCAGCTGGACGCCGTACTCGGTGAACTTGACGCGCCCCTGCCCGTGCTGGCCGGGGGGGTAGGGCCGCCGCTCGATGGCGCACTTGTCCGTGTAGCAGCGATCCCCCTTGAGGTACATCTTCAAGTTCTCGCGGCGGCAGAGCCGGCACACGCTGTCGGTGTAACGAGCCACGTTGGCTTCTCCTTGCTCCTAGACGCGGCGGCGCTTGGGCGGCCGGCAGCCGTTGTGGGGGATGGGGGTCACGTCCCGGATGAGCGTGATCTTGAGGCCGGCCGCGCCCAGGGCGCGCAGCGCCGACTCGCGCCCGGCCCCCGGGCCCTTCACCAGCACGCTCACGGTCTTGAGCCCGTGCTCCATGGCCTTGGCGGCGGCGTCGCCGGCGGCCACCTGCGCCGCGAAGGGCGTCGACTTGCGCGATCCCTTGAAGCCGCGGGCGCCCGCCGACGACCAGGCGATCACGTTCCCGGAGGCGTCGGTGATGGTGATCATGGTGTTGTTGAAGGTCGCCGCCACGTGCACCACGCCGGTGGCCACGTTCTTCTTCACCCGCTTCTTCCCCTTCTTGGGGGTGACGGGCGACGCGGTGACGGGCTCGAGGCCGCCCAGGGTGGGCGCCGAGGGGGCCGCCCCGGCCTTCTCGGGCGCCACGGCCTTCTCGGCCTTCTCCGGCGCCTCGGCTTTCTCGGCCTTCTTGGGCTGCTTCTCCGGCTTCTCGGTGGGCTGCTTCTCGTCGGCCACGCTGTGGTTCTCCGTTGGCCGCCCGGGGCGACCGGTTGCGAGGTGTTACGTCTTGGGGGCCGGCGCCGCGGCGGCGGCCCTGCGGACGATGCCGCGCTTCGGCCCCTTGCGGGTGCGGGCGTTGGTGTGGGTGCGCTGGCCGCGGACCGGCAGGCCCTTGCGGTGGCGCAGGCCACGGTAGCAGCCGAGGTCCATGAGTCGCTTGATGTTCATGGACACGTCCCGCCGCAGATCGCCCTCGACCTGGTACCCCTGCTCGATGGCCTCGCGGATGCGGCGGACCTGGTCGTCGCTGAGATCCTTGGTCCGGGTGACCCGATCCACTCCCGCCTTCTCCAGGATCTTCTTGGCCGTGGTCTTGCCGATGCCGTAGATGTACTGGAGGGAGATCTCGATCCGCTTCTCAGCGGGGAGATCGACGCCGGCGATGCGAGCCATTCGGGTGGTTCTCCCTGTCGCCGGGCGCTAGGCCTGGCGCTGCTTGTGGCGGGGGTTGGCGGGGCAGATGATCCGCACCACGCCCTTGCGCTTGATGACCTTGCACTTGTCGCAGATCTTCTTGACCGACGCGCGGACCTTCATGGCCTCCGAAAGCCTCCCGGAAATCTCGGTGCACCCAGACGAAAAGCCCCGCCGTGCCTTCCGGCGGGACTGCGTTCTCGCCTGGCCGAGCGCCCCGCGGCACGCCTCGGGGTTGCTCATCGAAGCGCGCCGTATAACACAGGAATTTCGGCCGCGCAAGCCGCCTGGCGGGACGCACCTCGGCAACTCAACCCCGCGCCGGCACTCACGAATCCGCCTCGGCGCCGCGATCACCGGGCAGGCTCAGGATCTCCGGCCCGTCCTCGGTCACGGCCACGGTATGCTCGAAGTGGGCCGAGAGGCTGCCGTCGGCCGTCACCGCCGTCCAGCCGTCCTCCAGCGTCACCACCTCGGGGCCGCCGGCGTTCACCATGGGCTCGAGCGCCAGCACCATGCCCGGGCGGAGCCGCACCCCGGTGCCGGCCACCCCGAAGTTGGGTACCTGCGGGGGCTCGTGCAGGCGTCGGCCGATACCGTGCCCCACGAACTCGCGCACCACCGAGTAGCCGCGCGACTCCACCAGGCCCTGCACCACCGCCCCCACGTCGCCGAGGCGGGCCCCGGGCGTGGCGGCGGCGATGGCGCGGTCCAGCGCCTCCCGGGTGGTGGAGAGCAGCCGGCGGGCCGCAGGGCTCACCGCGCCCACCGGCACCGAGCGGGCGGCGTCGCCGTAGAAACCCCGCAGCACCACGCCGAAGTCGAGGCCGACGATGTCGCCCGCCCGCAGCACCCGATCCGGCGAGGGGATGCCGTGCACCACCTCGTCGTTCACCGAGATGCACAGGCTGGCCGGGTACCCGTGGTAGCCCTTGAAGGCCGGCACCGCCCCGCGCTCGCGGGTGCGAGCCTCGGCCAGGCGGTCCAGCTCGGCGGTGGTGACGCCCGGGGCCACCGCCCGTGCCAGCTCCTCCAGCACCTCGTGGACCAGGAGGCTCGCCTCGCGAATGTGCTCGACCTCGTCGCGCGACTTCAGCTCGATGCGCTCGCGCACCATGCCGTCCATGCTCAGGATCTAATGAATGCGCGGGGTCCGCGCCGCAGGGATCAGGCTTCGGGCCTCCGGTCGAGACCTCGGCCCGGAGCTCCCCCGGGGCAGTGCCTGGAGCGTGAAGTCTGTGGTTCGAGGCCGGGACGCGTGGTCACCGGCGTCCAAGCAGCCGCTCGGCGGCGGCCAGGATCTCCTCGGGCGTGCCCACCCCGCTCACCTCGCCCAGGGTGCCCCGCTCCTGGTAGTAGCGCTTGAGTGGCTCGGTCTTGGCCTCGTACTCCCGGAGGCGGGTGGCCACCGTCTCCGGGCGATCGTCCGCCCGCAGCACCAGCTCGGCGCCGTCGCGGTCGCAGACCCCCGCCTTCCTGGGCGGGCTGGCCTCGAGGTGGTATACCGCGCCGCACCTGGGGCAGCTGCGGCGGCCGCTCATGCGCTTCACCAGGAGCTCCGACGCCACCTCGTAGTTCAGGACCCGGTCCAGGCGCCGCCCCAGCGACCGCAGCACCTCGTCCAGGTACTCGGCCTGGGCCCGGGTACGGGGGTAGCCGTCGAGGATGAACCCCCTGGCCACGTCGGGCCGGGAGAGGCGCTCCTTCACCATGTCGTTGGTGATCTCGTCGGGGACCAGCCCGCCCGAGTCCATGATGGCCTGCACCTTCTTGCCGATCTCGGTCCCGCGCGCCTTGTGGTCGCGGAACATGTCTCCGGTGGAGATGTGCGGAACTTGCAGGTCGCGGGCCAGCAGCTTGGCCTGCGTTCCCTTGCCCGCCCCGGGCGGGCCGAGCAGGACCAGGATCATGTGATCTCCCTCCGCCTCCGGGCGCCGCCCGGAGGCCTCACGCGTTGACAGCCTGGCCCGCGTCCACCCGGCGGCCGCGGATGCGAGGGCCGCGCGGGCCGGTGAAGCCCTCGTAATGCCGGGTGATGAGGTGCCCCTCGATCTGCTGCACCGTGTCGAGGGCCACGCCCACCACGATGAGCAGCGCCGTGCCCCCGAAGTAGAAGGGGACGCCGAACTCGCTGATGAGGAAGGTGGGCAGTACGCACACGGCCGCGATGTACACGGCGCCGCCGAAGGTGATGCGGGAAAGCACGTGGTCGATGTAGTCGGCGGTGGTCTTCCCGGGGCGGATGCCCGGGACGTAGCCGCCGTACTTCTTGAGGTTGTCGGCCACGTCCACCGGGTTGAAGGTCACCGCCGTGTAGAAGTAGGCGAAGAAGATGATGAAGAGCACGTAGATGGTGTTGTAGATCCAGCTGCCCGGCTGGATGGCGTCGGAGACGCGCTGCAGGAAGGGGAACCAGCTGGCCAGCGTGGCCGGGAAGAGCAGCACCGAGCTGGCGAAGATGGGCGGGATGACGCCGGCGGTGTTCACCTTGAGCGGCAGGTGCGTCGACTGGCCACCGTAGAGCTTCCGGCCCACCACCCTTTTCGCGTACTGCACCGGGATGCGCCGCTGCCCCCGCTCGAAGAACACGATCACCGCCACCACCACCACCATCACCAGCCCGATGAGCAGGATCCTGAGCTCGTCGAGCCCGGCCCCGGGCGCCCGGTAGGCGGCCCAGGTCTGGTAGAGGGCGTCGGGGATGCGGGCCACGATGCCGGCGAAGATGATGAGGGAGATGCCGTTGCCCACGCCGCGCTCGGTGATCTGCTCGCCCATCCACATGATGAAGGCGGTGCCGGCGCACAGCGAGACGATGGTGAGCAGCCGGAAGGAGATGCCGGGCTCGGCCACCACCGCGATCCCCGAGGGGTCCCGCAGCGACTCCAGGTAGCTGGCGATGCCCCAGCCCTGGAAGGCCGAGAGCGCCACCGTGCCGTAGCGGGTGTACTGGGTGATCTTGCGGCGCCCCATCTCGCCTTCCTTCTGGAGCTGCTCGAGCTTGGGGACCACCACCGTCAGCAGCTGCAGGATGATGGACGCGGAGATGTAGGGCATGATGCCCAGCGCGAACACCGAGAGCTGCTCCAGGGCGCCGCCGGAGAACAGGTTGAACAGGCCGAGCAGCCCGCCGGTGGATTGGACCACCCGCCGCATGGCCACGCGGTCCACCCCGGGGGTGGTGACGAAGATGCCCAACCGGTAGACGGCCAGGATCCCCAGCGTGAACAGGAGCCGCTTTCGCAGCTCGGCGATGCGGAAGATGTTGGCGATTCCGCTGGTGACCATGCCGTCCCTTCCTCGCCGGCCCGCGCCGGCCCGCTACGCCTTGCCCGCCTTGTCCGCCTTCTCCCTCTTCTCGGCCGCCTTGGCCGCCGCCTTGGCTTCGGCATTGGCGGCCGCCTCGCCGGCCTTGGCTGCCTTGGCCGCGGCCCTGGCTTCGGCCCTGGCCGCCACCTCGCCGGCCTTGGCCGCCTTGGCCTTCTCGGCCAGGGTCTGCGGCCGGGGGAGGACCTCGACCTTGCCGCCCGCCTTCTCGATGGCGGCGCGGGCGCC
>DASRTO010000268.1:0-2660 GCA_035655915.1 Anaeromyxobacteraceae bacterium | reverse complement strand
CCAGCGACCAGGCCATCCAGAAGACGGCCAGCCCGCCCTCGACCAGGAAGTCGAGCCGGTACTGCATGGCCACCGTCGCCGAGGCGCGGAACTGGACCCCGAGGAGCCTGAGGTAGCGGCCCATCCCCTATCCTCCGAAGGCGGCGAAGCGCCGCAGGCCGGCCCGCCAGGCGGCGGCGGCCAGGAGCCCGAGCACCGCCACGAACCCCCACTGGAGCGCGAGCTCCAGCAGGGCCCGCTCCCGCGGCATCATCCCGATGATCATCTCCACCGGGAAGGCCAGCATGTAGCGGAAGGGGAGGAAGCGGGCTGCGGTGGCCACCCAGTGCGGGAAGAGCTCGAGAGGCACCAGGTACCCGGAGAAGACCCCGAAGAGCCCCATCCACACCTCGAAGAGCGAGGTCGCCGAGTCCACGTAGAAGGCGAGCGCCCCCACGATGGACATGGCCAGGAAGGTGATGAGCCAGGCGCCGAACACCGAGATGGGGAAGACGGCCCACAGGACCGGATCGGCGGTGAGGTGCTCCCGCCCCAGCCCCCACAGGAGCCCCAGCGCCACCGGCAGCGAGATGGCGAGGCGCAGCGGCATGGCCGAGACGTTCTCGGCGGCGTAGGCCAGCAGCGGGTGCACCGGCCGCATGAGCCGGAAGGCCAGCGTCCCCTGGCGGATCTCGAAGGTGACCTCCCAGATCAGCCAGGCGCCGGTCATGAGCCGCACCACCAGCGTGGCTAGGTAGTAGGCCACGAAGTCCGCCTGGCCGAAGCGCCCCACCGGCGCCTCCCGCGCCACCGCGCTCCACAGGGCCAGCATCACCAGCGACATGTTGGTGGAGAGCAGCCACACCAGGAGCTCGGCCCGGTAGGCGACGGCCTCGGCCAGGCCGACCCGGAGCATGGTGGGGAGGGCGCGCAGGCTGCGGAGCACGCGAAGTTCCTAACCCGGAACGGCGCGGGTATCATTCGTTCCGTGCCCATCCCCTGGCCGCAGATCCTGCTCCACCTGGCCGCGGCGCTGGTGGCCGGCGGCGCCATCGGCATGGAGCGCACCTTCCACGGCCGCCCGGCCGGTTTCCGCACCCACGCCCTGGTGTGCGTGGCCTCCAGCCTGCTCATGATGCTGGCGGTCTACCAGGCCGCCTGGTTCCGGGCCGACCCCAACACCGTCCGCATCGACCCCACGCGCATGGCGCAGGGGATCATGACCGGCATCGGCTTCCTCGGCGCCGGGGTCATCTTCAAGGAGGGGTTCACCGTCCGCGGCCTCACCACCGCCGCCTCCATCTGGATCACCGCCGCCATCGGCATCCTCTGCGGCGCCGGCCTGTGGCTGGCGGCGGCCATGGGGGCGACGCTCACCCTGGGCGTGCTCTCGGCCTTCCGGCGCGTCGAGGCCCTCATGCCGGCGCACGTCTACGCGCACCTCTCGGTGCGCTTCTCCCGGGGCGAACCGGTGTCGGAGATGCAGCTGCTGGCGCTGCTGGGCGAGCACGGCTTCACGCCCTCGGACCTCTCCTACCGGTTGCTGGAGGGCGGCACCTTCGAGTACGCCATGTCGCTCCGCACCAGCGCCCAGCGCAACGTGGCCCGGCTGGCGGAGGCGCTGGGGAGCCTGCCCAACGTGACCGGGTTCGCCATCGCGCCGGCGGGGCGCTGAGCCGGCCCCCGCGCCCGGGCGGCGCAGGTCAGGCGCCGGCGTCCCGCGCCGCCGCACCGCCCTCCGGGCCCGCTCCCGCCTCTCCCGGCGGCGACGGCAGCCGGAGGCGGACCGTCGTCCCGCGCCCCGGAGCGGACTCGATCTGGACGGCGCCGCCGGCTCGCGCCACCACGTCCCGCACCATGGCCAGGCCGAGCCCGGTGCCCACCCCCGGAGGCTTGGTGGTGAAGAACGGCTCGGTGGCCCGGGCCGCGGTGTCCGGGTCCATGCCCCACCCGGTGTCGGCGACCTCGACCGTGGCCCCGGCGCCGTCCCGGCCCGGCCCGACCGCCAGGAGCAGGCTCCCGCCGGCGGGCATGGCGTCCCGGGCGTTCAGGGCCAGGTTCAGCAGGGCCTGCCCCAGCGTCCCCTCCCCCATGGCCACCGGCCCGCTGGCGGCGATGCGGGTCTCGACCTGGATGCCGGGCGGCAGGACGCGCGCCAGCGTCCGCGCCACCTCGGCCGCCACCACCCCCGGCAGGCAGCGGGCCCCGCCCCCGGCGTCGGGGCGGCCGAAGGCCAGCAGCTGCCGCGCCACCTGCGAGGCCGCCTCGGACACCTGCTCGATGTCGGCCAGGGCCGCCTCGATGTCCTCCCGGCCCCGGGCGGAACGCACCGCGGCCGCGGTGGCGAGGACCACCGAGAGCGCGTTGCGGAAGTCGTGGGCGGCCCCGGCGGCGAGCTGGCCCAGGGCCTGGAGCCGCTGGCTGCTCGCCAGCGCCGCCAGGGCCCGCTCCCGCTCCCGCTCCGCCACCTCCAGCGCCATCCGGGAGCGGGCGATCCGCTCGGCGAGACGGTCCAGGGTCGCCATGAGCCGCTCGAAGAGCGCCACCAGCGCCACCGCCACCACGGTGATGGTGCTGCCGGTGCGGATCCAGGTGCTGGCCAGCGCGGGGTCGTGGGTGGCCGGGGCCGGCGGAGGGACGAGCCCGCTCACGATGGTCACGGCGGCCGCCGCAAAGCCAGC
>DASRTO010000267.1:0-12003 GCA_035655915.1 Anaeromyxobacteraceae bacterium | reverse complement strand
GCCTACGCAGCGAGCCGAGGCGATCGGGATCCGCGCGACCCGGCCCACGCGCTTGCGGCGAGCAACCGGCGAGGAGCGCCAATGCACGGTGCGATCCTCGCGATGCGCGACCGCCGTTTGCGAGCCGCCGCGCGGCCCTGGCTCGATGGTCGCGAGCGAGTACAGCGGCCGCCGGCGAGACCAGGCCGCCGGGAACGCGAGGACCAGCGGCCGGAGCGACGCCAGGCACGCCGGCCGGAGGCGAGGCCGGGCCGCCGGGGGACGAGGTGGGGGGCAAGGCGGCCGGCGGACACCGTGGCCCGGAGGTGGGGCCGGAGCGGCATCCGCGCTATCCTCGTCGGGGAGCCCGACCGTGCCGGAGACCGGGAGCGTGGAGCTCGAGGCGCGCGACCTCGCCGGGGTCGAGGAGGTGCTGGTGCGCGCCTGCGGGCTCTCCCTCACCTCGGGCCTGGGCGCGGCGCTGCGCAGCGCGGTGCTCGACGCCGCCGGCGCGCTGGGGCTCGGGGCGCCCGAGTTGCTCTCGCGCCTGCGCCAGGCCGACCCGGCGGCCATCGAGGCGCTGGTGGAGCACTCGGTGGTGGGCGAGACCTACTTCTACCGGCACCCGGAGCAGTTCGCGGCGCTGCAGCGCCACCTCTTCGTGCAGCCCGGCCCCATCCGCGCCTGGTGCGCCGGCTGCGCCACCGGCGAGGAGCCCTACAGCCTGGCCATGGCGCTCCTGGAAGGGGGGCGGGAGGAGGTGGGGGACCGGGTCCTGGCCACCGACGTCTCGGAGCGCGCCCTGGAGAGGGCCCGCCGCGGCGCCTACGACCCGTGGTCGCTGCGCCGCCTCCCGGCGGAGCTGCTCGGCCGCTACCTCGGCGCCGAGGGAGAGGTCCGCCTGGTCGCGCCTCGGGTGCGCCAGATGGTCTCCTTCGCCCGCCACAACCTGGTGACCGATCCGCCCCCGGGCGGCCCGTTCGACCTGGTGCTGTGCCGCAACGTGCTCATCTACTTCGCTCCGGTGGTGGCGGCCGAGGTGCTGTACCGGCTGCTCTCCACCGTCCGCCCGGGCGGGTTCCTGGCGCTCGGGCCGGTGGAGCTGTCGCTGGCGGATCCCCTGGCGGTGGAGCAGGTGACGGCCTTCGGGGCCACTCTGCTGCGCCGGGCCTGACGGCGTTCCCGGGCGAGGCCGGGCCGTCTTTGCTACCCTCGTCGCGGATGCTGCTCTTCGACGCGCACCTGAGCCCCGCCGGGGTCGGCGGCCGCGACGCCGGCGACCTGCGCTTCTTCGGCGTGGCCGGCGCGCTCTGTCCCTCGGGCGAGCCGGCCGCCGCCACCGCCGCCACGGTGCGGCGCGAGTGGGAGCGGCTGGCCGGGCCGGCGCTGGGGCGCCTGCGGCGGCACGGGCTCGCCGCCTACGCGGCGCTGGGGGTCCACCCGCGCCGCATCCCCTGGCGCGGGCTGGAGGCGCTGCTGGCCGAGCTTCCCGACCTCCTGGGGCGCCCCGGGGTGGTGGCCATCGGCGAGATCGGCCTGTGGGAGGGCGGCGGGCGCGAGGAGGAGCTCCTGGCGCGGCAGCTGGAGCTGGCGCGGGAGCTGCGGCTGCCGGTGGCGGTGCGGGCGCCGCCGGCGGACGCGGTCCGGCTCACCCGGCGCATCCTGGCCATGCTGCGCGAGGCGGACCTGGAGCCGGGCCGGGTGCTGGTGGGCCCGGTGGACGGGCGGACCGTCCGCATGGTGCGGGCCTGCGGCTACCAGGCCGGCCTGTGGCTCTCGGGATCCGGGGCGCTGGAGGCGGCGGTGGGGCTGGTGCGCTCGCTGGGGGCCGAGGGGCTGGTGCTGGGCTCGGGCGCCGGGGAGGGCGGCGACCTCCTGGCGCTGCCGCGGGCGGCCGACCGGCTGGTCCGGGCCGGGCTGTCCGGGGCGGTGGCGCGTCGCGTCTGCGGCCTCAACGCGCTGGCCGCGCTCGGCCTCGACGCGCGCTCGCTCCAGCCCGGGCGCGGCGCCAGTGGCCGCTCCGGCCGCCGCGCTTCTCCATGAGCCAGAGCCCCTCGATGCGCATGCCGCGCTCGTGGCGCTTCAGCATGTCGTAGACGGTGAGGCAGGCCGCGGCCACCGCCGAGAGCGCCTCCATCTCCACCCCGGTGCGGTCCACGGTCCGCACCGTGGCCGTGACCTCGATGCCGCCGGCGCGGGGCCGGGCCTCCACCTCCACCCCGGAGAGGGCGATGGGGTGGCACAGCGGCACCAGCTCCGGCGTCCGCTTGGCGGCCATGACCCCCGCCAGGCGCGCCGCCGCCAGCACGTCACCCTTCTCCACCTCGCCGCGCCGCACCAGGCGCACCGTGGCCGGGCGCATGGCCACGAAGCCGCGCGCCACCGCCACGCGCTCGGTGGCGGGCTTCTGTCCGACGTCGATCATCCTCATGGCGGACCCTCACCCTCCGGGGGTTTCCATGGCGCCCGAGTGCCCTCTCCCAGAGGAAGAGGGTGCCTCTGGCTCCGTCGGGTCGAGGTGGATCAGTGGATCCCCTTCTCCGCCAGCCAGCGCTCGGCGTCGATGGCGGCCATGCACCCCATGCCGGCGGCGCTCACCGCCTGCCGGTAGGTGGGGTCGGCCACATCGCCGGCGGCGAAGACGCCGTCCACCGAGGTGCGGGTGGACGGGGACTGGACCCTGAGGTAGCCCACCTCGTTCATCTCCAGCTGTCCCTTGAAGACGCGGGTGTTGGGGTCGTGCCCGATGCCCATGAAGACGCCCTTCAGGGGGAGCTCGCGGGTGCTCCCGTCCCTGGTGCTCTTGAGGCGGACGCCGGTGACCGCCTTGCCGTCGCCGAGGATCTCGTCCACCACCGCGTTCCACACCGGCTGGATGCGCGGGTTCTTGCGGGCCCGCTCCTGCATGATCTTGGAGGCGCGCAGCTCGCCGCGGCGGTGCACCAGGTGGACCTTGGAGGCGTACTTGGTGAGGAAGGTGGCCTCCTCCACCGCGGTGTCCCCCCCGCCCACCACCGCCACCTCCACCCCGCGGAAGAAGAATCCGTCGCAGGTGGCGCAGGCCGAGACGCCGCGCCCCTGGTACTGCTTCTCCGAGGGGAGGCCCAGCCACTTGGCCGAGGCCCCGGTGGCCACGATGACCGCGTCGGCGGTGTACAGCGTGTCGTCCTGCCATAGCTGGAACGGGCGGGCCCGGAAGTCCACCCGGGTCACCTCGCCCTGGGCGAAGCGGGTGCCGAAGCGCTCCGCCTGCTTGCGCATGTGCTCCATCAGCTCCGGGCCCAGGATGCCGTCGGGGAAGCCGGGGTAGTTCTCCACCTCGCTGGTGATGGTGAGCTGTCCGCCGGGCTGCAGCCCCTCCACCACCAGGGGCGAGAGGTTGGCGCGCGCGGCGTAGAGAGCGGCGGTGTAGCCGGCCGGGCCGCTGCCGGCGATGAGGAGCTTCTCGTGCTGGGCCATGGTGGTCTCGATCTAGCCCCTTGGAGCCCGCCTGTCAGCAGGAGGTTCGGGCATGGCGATGGGCGTCCGCGTCCGGTCAGCGCCGCGCCCAGGAGAGGATGCGGCGGTAGGCGACGTAGGGCGGGGGCTCGTCGTCATCATGCCGGGGGGATGAGTCCCCCCCGGACCCCCCGCTCGCTCCGGCCCAGCCTCCTCCGGCTGGGCCTGCGCTCGCCCGCCGCGTGTGGGGCGGGGCTCGTTCCCGGCCGGGGCTCGACGCGGGCGATGGCGGCCATCAGCGCCGCGCCCAGAACAGGATCCGCCGGTAGGCGTAGAAGTACGGCCGCTCGTCGGGCAGGACCCGGAGCAGCCGCTCCCGGTAGACGGCGAGGTAGCGCTCCCACAGCTCCGGCGGCAGGCGCCGCTGGTAGTCGGTGAGCAGGGTGCCGCGCACCCACTCCACCACCTCGGCCGGCTCCCGCAGCGGATGGCCGTACACCCGCAGCAGCACCTGCTGCTCGCGGTAGCCGAGGCGGAAGAGCAGCCGCGCGTACTCCTCCGGCTCCAGCACCGGCTTGCCGCGGACGTGGCCGGAGAGGGCCTCGGCGAAGGGCGGCTCCCGGGCGATCTCATGGGCCAGCCGGTGCGACGGGTGGTCGTGGTTGGCCGGGACCTGCACCGCCAGCTGGCCGTCCGGCCCGAGCGACCGGGTGAGGCGGGAGAGCAGCGCCTCGTGCCCCGGGACCCAGTGCAGCGCCGCGTTGGAGAGGACGAGGTCGAGCCCCTCGCCGGCGAAGTCGGCGAGGTCCCCGAGGGCGAAGGAGAGGCCGCCGCCCGAGAGTGGGCGCGCCCGCTCCAGCATGGCCGGGGAGGCGTCGATCCCCAGCGTCTCCCGCGCGCCCAGGGCCCGGTGGGCCTGGGCGGTGAGCTCGCCGGTGCCGCATCCCAGGTCCACCACCCGCATGCCCGGGCGCGGCCGCACCAGCGCCAGCAGGTCGCGGAAGGGCTGGGCGCGCTCGGCGCCGAAGCGGGCGTACAGGTCGGGGCTCCAGGCGTCGGCGACCATGGCGGCCTCCCGGGGGACCGGATCATAGCCCTCCGGGCTTCCGCTTTCCCCCGCTTCGAGTGAAAATGGTGCCGGCGAGGGGGAGGGACAGCCAGGGGTCATGGGCAGGAAAGCGCGGCACCGCCTCGAGCCGCCCTCGCGCCGCGAGGAGCGGGGCGGGGTGACGCGCCTGGCCCTGGCGCGCCACCTGGAGGTCTTCTCCCGTTACTCGGGCGACATCCTGCTGCTCTTCGACTCCGAGGGGAGCCTGATGGAGGCCAACGAGCGAGCCGTCGAAGCCTACGGCTACCCGCGGGCGGAGCTGATGGCGCTGGGCGTGGACGACCTCTGCGCCGCCGGGGGCGCCTCCGACGTGCGGGGCCGCCTCGCCGGGGCGCCGGCCGAGGGCGTGGTGTACGAGACGGTGCACCGGCGGGCGGACGGCTCGCGCTTCCCGGTCGAGGTGAGCGCCCGGCTCATCACCATCGAGGGCGCCACCTGCCTGCAGGCCATCGTGCGGGACATCTCGGAGCGCAAGCGCACCGAGGAGACCCTGGCCTACCAGGCCACGCTGCTCGCCAGCATGAACGAGGCCGTGATGGGCCTCGACGACAAGTTCCTGCTGCGCGCCTGGAACCGGGCCGCCGAGCGGATCTACGGGTGGAAGGCGGAGGAGGTGATGGGCCAGCCCATCCTGCGGCTGCTCGACACCCAGTACCACCGGGGCTTCGACCAGGCCATGCTGTCGCGCCTGCAGGAGGACGGACGCATCCGCCTGGAGATGCGGCAGCGCCGCAAGGACGGGAGCTTCATCGACGTCGAGGGGGTCTCGGTGGCGCTGCGCGACGGGGGCGGGCGCATCACCGGGTACGTGGCGGTGAACCGCGACGTCACCGACCGCCGGCGCGCCGAACAGGCGCTCAGGCTCTCGGAGGAGCGGCTCAAGCTGGCGCTGGAGGCCACCGGCGACGGGCTGTGGGAGCTGAACCTCCAGACCGGGGCCGGCTACCTCACCCCGGCCTGGGCGCAGCGGCTGGGGCTCCCCGGCGGCGACCTCCAGGACGCGCGCCGGACCATCTCGGCGCTCGATCCGGACGAGGGATCGCCGGAGGCCGCCGGCGTCCAGGAGCACCTGGCCGGCCGCCGCCCCTGGTACGAGTACGACAAGCGCCTCCCCATGCCCGGCGGCGAGACCGGCTGGGTGCTCTGCCGCGGCAAGGTGGTGGAGCGCGGCCCGCGCGGGGAGCCGGTGCGCCTCATCGGCACCCTCTCCGACGTGACCGAGAAGCGCCGGCTGCAGGCGCAGCTCATCCAGTCCGACCGCATGGCCTCCATGGGAACGCTGGCCGCCGGGGTGGCCCACGAGATCAACAACCCGCTGGCCTACGTGGTCGCCAACCTGGGCTGGGTGGCGCAGGCGCTGGGCGGCGCCGGCCCGGGCGCCGCCATCCCCCCGGAGGACCACGCCGAGATGCGCGAGGCGCTCGAGGAGGCCCGCAGCGGCGCCGAGCGCGTGCGAGCCATCGTGCGCGACCTCAAGACCTTCTCCCGCGCCGACGAGCCCGCCCGCGGGCCCACCGACGTGCGGCGGGTCCTGGAGTCGGCCCTGAACCTGGCCCGCAACGAGATCCGCCACCGGGCCCGGGTGGTGACCGACCTGGGGGAGGTCCCCACCGTCGAGGCCAGCGAGCATCGCCTGGGGCAGGTGTTCCTGAACCTGCTCATCAACGCCGCCCAGGCCATCCCCGAGGGGCGCGCCGACCAGAACCAGGTGCGGGCCGTGACCCGCGCCGACGATCGGGGCTGGGCGGTGGCGGAGGTCCACGACACCGGCATCGGCATCCCGCCGGAGCACCTCACCTCGATCTTCGAGCCCTTCTTCACCACCAAGCCGGCCGGGGTGGGTACCGGGCTCGGCCTGGCCATCTGCCACGGCATCGTCACCGGCCTGGGCGGCGAGATCCGGGTGGCCTCCCAGCCCGGCCGCGGCAGCGTCTTCCAGGTGCTGCTGCCGCCGGCCCGGGCCCCCACGCCCGAGCCGCTCCCGCCGGCGGCGCCGGCGCCGCGGGCCCCCCGCGCCCGCATCCTGGTGGTGGACGACGAGCCGCTGGTGGGGCGCGCCATCCAGCGCATCCTGGGGGCCGGCCACCAGGTGGCGGTCGAGACCTCGGGGCGTGGGGCCCTGGCCCGCCTGGAGCGGGGGGAGCGCTTCGACCTCCTGCTGTGCGACCTCATGATGCCCGAGATGACCGGGCAGGATCTGCTCGAGGCCCTGACCCGGACCGCGCCCGAGCTGGCCTCCCGGGTGGCCTTCCTCAGCGGCGGGGCCTTCACCCCGGCGGCGCGGGAGTTCCTGGAGCGCACCGGGCGGCCGCGGCTGGAGAAGCCCTTCGAGGCGGAGGCGCTGCTGCGGCTGGTGGCGGCGGAGCTGGCCCGGCACGCCTGATCGGCGGCGCCGGCCGGGAAGGAAGGGAAGGACGTTGACCGGCGCCCGGTTATGGGCGAAGAATCCGCCCTCCCGCCCATCCCCCAACCCCGGAGTCCCGATGTCCGCACACACCCTGGCCGGCGCCCTGTCGCTCCTCGGCGCCATCGCCTGCACCGCGCCCACCGCCCCGCCGCCGAAGCCCGCCGCCGCGGCGGAGGAGGCCCAGGATCCCAAGGCGCCGGTGGCCCGCTGGGGCGGGGAGGCCGTCACCGCCGCCGACCTCGACGAGGTGGTGCGGAAGGACCTGCGCCGGGCCGAGAACGAGTTCCGGGAGCGGGCCTACGAGATGAAGAAGGCGGCGCTGGAAGGGCTCATCGCCAAGCGGCTGGTGGAGGCCAAGGCCAAGGCGGCCGGCAAGACCCCCGAGCAGTTCCTCGACGCCGAGGTGCTCTCCAAGGTGCGCCAGCCGTCGGCCGACGAGGTGAAGGCCCTCTACGACCGCGCCAAGGCCGCCGGCCAGCCGGTGCCGCCCTTCGAGCAGGCCCGGGGCGACGTGGCGCGCTACCTGGTACAGCAGAAGCAGCGCGAGGCGCTGCGCGCCTACTACGACCAGCTGCGCGCCGAGGCCAAGGTGGAGGTGCTGCTCCCGCCCTGGCGGCCTCCGCGCATCGAGGTCGCCGCCGATGGCCCCTCCCGCGGCCCGGCCAAGGCTCCGGTGACCATCGTGGAGTTCTCCGACTTCGAGTGCCCCTACTGCGGCCGCGCCGAGGCGGTGGTGAACCAGGTGCTAGAGACCTACGGCGACAAGGTGCGGCTGGTCTACCGCGACTACCCGCTTCCCTTCCACCCCAACGCCCCCAAGGCCGCCGAGGCGGCCCACTGCGCCGGCGACCAGGGCAAGTACTGGCAGATGCACGGCAAGCTCTTCGCCAACCAGCGCGCCCTGGCCCTCGACTCGCTCAAGGGGTACGCCAAGGACCTGGGGCTCGACGCCGGCAAGTTCAACGCCTGCCTCGACTCCGGCGAGAAGGCCAAGCTGGTGGAGGCCAACCGCAAGGCGGGCGACGAGGCGGGTGTCTCCGGCACCCCGGCCTTCTTCGTGAACGGCCTGCTCATCTCCGGGGCCCAGCCCTTCGAGGCCTTCAAGCAGCTGGTCGACGGCGAGCTCGTGAAGAAGTAGGGCGGGGGCTCGTCCCCCGCCGATCTCACCGTGAGCGTCCCGCAGGGCTCGTTCCCCCTTCGATGGCGCCTCCACGCGTGGGGCCGGGCGCAGGCTCCGGCTGAACTGGCGCCCCCGGCGGCGAGGCGCTAGATCTGCTCCGGCCTCGAGGGCCGGACCGGAATGGGCGCTTACGACCACGGGAGCCTCTCCGCCATCGCCGAGCGCCGGCGGACGCGCCAGATCCGCGTCGGCCGGGTGCCGGTTGGGGGCGGCGCCCCCATCGCCGTCCAGTCCATGACCACCACCCAGACCGCCGACGCGGCCGGGACCCTGGCGCAGGTGCGGGCGCTCACCGAGCAGGGCGCCGACATCGTGCGGCTGGCGGTGCCGGACCAGGAGGCGGCGGCGGCGCTCCCGGACATCGTGCGCGAGTCGCCGGTGCCGCTAGTGGCCGACATCCACTTCGACTACCGGCTGGCCCTCAAGGCCCTCGACGCCGGGATCCACTGCATCCGGCTCAATCCCGGCAACATCGGAAGCGCCGAGCGGGTGCGCGAGGTGGTGAAGGCCGCGGCCCCCCGGCAGGTGCCCATCCGCATCGGGGTCAACGCCGGGTCGCTCGAGGACGACATCGTGGAGAAGCACGGCTGGCCCACCGCCGAGGGGATGGTGGAGAGCGCCGCGCGCCACATCCGCATCCTGGAGGACCTGGGCTACCGGGAGATCAAGGTCTCGCTCAAGGCCCACGACGTGGCCATGACCGTGCGGGCCAACCGCCTCTTCGCCGAGCGCTTCGACTACCCGCTGCACCTGGGCATCACCGAGGCGGGGACGCTCCTCTCCGGCGCCGTGAAGAGCGCCGCCGGGCTGGGGATCCTGCTGGCGCAGGGCATCGGCGACACGGTGCGCGTCTCGCTGGCGGCCGACCCGCTGGAAGAGGTGAAGGTTGCCCGCACGCTCCTCAAGGCGCTGGGGCTCAAGTTCGGCGGGGCCACCCTCACCGCCTGCCCCACCTGCGGCCGTTGCTCGGTGGAGATGATCCCCATCGCCGAGCGGGTGGAGCAGCGCCTGGGAACGGTGAAGGGCGAGGTGAACGTGGCGGTGATGGGCTGCGAGGTGAACGGGCCCGGCGAGGCCGGCGCCGCCGACGTGGGGGTGGCCTACGGCCACCAGGGCGTGGGGCTGCTCTTCAAGGGCGGCCAGATCGTGCGCCGCATGAAGGCCGAGGAGCTGGAGGACGCGCTGGTCGAGGAGGCGCTCCGCATCGCCGCGGAGCGGGAGCCGAAGGGCGGGTAGGCGGCCCGGTCTCGCCTCCGGCCGCTTTTCTCACTCGCGGCCATCGAGCCAGGGCCGCGCGTCGACCTGGCACGCGCGGCGGCCTGGCGGTGGACTTAGACCGAGTCCAAGCAGTTCACCCAGTAGAACTGGGACCCCGTTCGGGTCATGCCCGCAGTCTGCTGCGCGCCGCGCCAAACCGAGAGCCCTCACCCTCCGCGGCGCGCGTGGAGCCCATGCGCCCCCTCTCCCGGACGGAGAGGGCCTCCCGGCTCATCCCCCCAGGTACGCCGCCTGCACCCGCGCGTCGGCGGCCAGCTCCTTCGCCGGCCCCTCCACCGCGATCTGGCCCCGCTCCAGCACGTAGGCGTAGTCCGACACCTCCAGCGCCAGGCGGGCGTTCTGCTCCACCAGCAGGATGGTGGTCCCCTCGCGGTGGATCTGGGCCACGATGTCGAAGATCTGCCGCACCAGGAGCGGCGCCAGGCCCATGGACGGCTCGTCGAGGAGCAGGATGCGCGGCCTGGCCAGGAGCCCCCTCGCCATGGCCAGCATCTGCTGCTCGCCGCCGGAGAGGGTCCCGGCCGGCTGCCGGCGCCGCTCGCCGAGCACCGGGAAGCGGCGGTACTGCTCCTCCAGCGCCTCCCAGAGGCGATCCGCCTCGCCGCGCGGGCTCCCCTCCACCGAAACTCGAAGATTCTCCTCCACCGTCATGCGCGCCAGCACGGCGCGCCCCTCGGGGACCAGCACCACCCCCTCGGCCACGGCGCGATGGGAGGGGAGGCCGGAGACGTCTCGCTCCTCCAGGCGGATGACGCCGCGCTCGACCGGAACCAGGCCGGCGATGGCCCCCAGGGTGCTCGACTTGCCGGCGCCGTTCGGCCCGATGAGGGTGGCGATCTGCCCGGCCTGTACCCGCAGCGAGACGCCGCGGACCGCCTGGACGTGGCCGTAGCTCACGTGGAGGCCAGAGACCTCCAAGAGCGGGGTGGCCTGGCTCACCGCTCGCCTCCCAGGTAGGCGGCGATCACCGCCGGGTCCTGCGCCACCTGGGCCGGCGGGCCGTCGGCGATGACCTTCCCGAAGTTGAGCACGGTGATGCGGTCGCAGGCGGCCATCACCAGCTTGACGTTGTGCTCCACCAGCAGCACCGACTGGCCGGCGGCGGCCACGCCGCGGATGAGCGCGGCGATGGAGCTGACCTCGGCCGGGTTCATGCCGGCGGTGGGCTCGTCGAGCAGGAGCACCCGCGGCTCCGAGGCCAGGGCCCGGGCGACCTCCACCCTCCGCTGCTCGCCGTAGGAGAGGTTCTGGGCCTTCTCGTCGGCGCGCCCGGCGAGGCCGACCCGATCCAGCAGGGCCAGGGCCCGCTCCCGGGCGCGCCGCTGCTCGGAGGCGGCCGAGGGGAGCAGGAGCATCCAGCGCCACAGCGGGGCCTCCCGCCTGAGGTGCTCTCCCACCAGCACGTTGTCGGCGGCGGAGAGCCCCCCGAAGAGGCGGATGTTCTGGTAGGTGCGGGTGACGCCCAGGGCGGCGATGCGGTGCGGCGGCAGCCGGTCGATGCGCCGCCCGTCGAGGCGGACGGTACCGCCCGAGGGGCGGAGCAGGCCCGAGACCAGGTTCAAGAGGGTGGTCTTGCCGGCCCCGTTGGGCCCAATGAGGCCGTGGACCTCCCCCGGGGCGACCTGGAAGCTCGCCTCGTCCACGGCGCGCACCCCGCCGAAGGCCCGCTGCACCTCGTCCAGCTCGAGCAGCACTAGGGCCTCCGCGCCTCTCGCCGCTCCCGCAGCCGCCGGGGGAGGGAGACGATGCCGTTGGGGAGGAAGAGGATCACCAGGAGCAGCACCAGCCCGTTCACGAAGAGGCGCAGCGGCCCGGGCTGGAGGCCGACGCGGCTGCCCACCTCCCGGAGCACCTCCGGGAGCAGCGTCAGGAAGGCGGCCCCCACCGCCGGGCCGTGGAAGGCGCCGGCCCCGCCCACCACCGCGTAGACCAGCATGTCAACCACCCGCGAGAAGGAGTAGGTGCTCGGGGCCACCATGAAGGTGAAGTGGGCCTCGAGCGCCCCCGCCAGGCCCGCCAGGGAAGCCCCCAAGACCACCATGGCGAGCTTGTAGGCGCTGGCGTGGATGCCCATGGTGCGGGCCGCCGGCTCGTCCTCGCGGATGGCCTCCAGGGCGTAGCCGACGCGCGAGCCCCGCAGCCGCCACAAGAGGAAGAGCGCCCCCGCCAGGGCGGCGTAGATCATCCACACCTGGGTGCGCTGCGGGACCCCGGTGAACCCCAGCGCGCCGTTGGTGAAGTCGAGGTTCACGAAGAAGATGCGCACCACCTCGCCGAAGCCGATGGTGGCGATGGCCAGGAACACGCCCTTGAGGCGCAGCACCGGGACGCCCAGCGGTACCGCCACCAGCGCCGGGACCGCCATGGCCACGAGCAGCACCAGCGCGAAGGGCAGGGCGCTGTGGAAGGTGAGGATGGCGGCGGCGTAGCTCCCCAGCGCCATGAAGCCCGACTGGGCCAGGGAGAGCTGGCCGCAGGAGAGGCTGGTGTACACCGACAGCGCCAGGAGGCCGTTCAGGCCGATGAAGGCCACCGTGGACTGGTAGGTGAGCCACAGGTCCTGGAGGGCCGCGCTCACCGACCGTCAGGCCTCGCGGGTGGCCGCCTGGCCCA
>DASRTO010000266.1:0-10088 GCA_035655915.1 Anaeromyxobacteraceae bacterium | reverse complement strand
GGGCAGTTCATGGGCTTCAGCGACTGGGTGCAGCGCTCCTCCAGCGGCAGGGCCGGATCGGTCTCGCTGTCCACCACCAGGAACATGTTCTCCCGGTACTTGCCCCAGTGGCCGCTCGTCTCCCACAGCCGCTTGTTGAAGAGGAGCGGCGTCTTCACCTCCACGTAGCCGTTCCGGCGGGTGAGGCGGCGCATGGCGTCGCCGAGCACGTGGTAGAGCGTGGTGCCGTTGGGGAGCCAGAAGGCGGCGCCCGGAGCGTAGGGATGGAAGGCGAACAGCCCCAGCGACGGCCCGAGCTTGCGGTGGTCGCGCTTGCGGGCCTCCTCCAACCGCTTCAGGTACGCATCCAGCTCCTTCCTGTCGAAGAAGCTGGTGCCGTAGATGCGCTGCAGCATGGGGTTCCTGGGGTCGCCGCGCCAGTAGGCGCCGGCCACCGAGAGCAGCTTCACCACCCCGATGCGGCCGGTGGAGGGGCCGTGCGGCCCGAGGCAGAAGTCGACCCAGTCGCCGTGACGGTAGAGGGTGAGGGTCCTCGCCCCCTTGGCGGCGATGTCGCGGACGATCTCGACCTTGTACCTCTCCCCCAGGCTCTCGAAGAGGGCGATGGCGGCGTCCATCGCGATCTCCTCGCGCACGAAGGGCAGGTCGGCCTGGATGGCCTCGTTGGTGGCCTTCTCGATCTTCTCGAGGTCCTCCGGCGTGAAGGGGGTGTCGCGCGCGAAGTCGTAGTAGAAGCCCTCCTCGATGGCCGGGCCGATGGTGACCTGGGTGCCGGGATAGAGCTTCTGCACCACGCTGGCCATGACGTGGGCGGCGTCGTGGCGGGCCACCTCCAGGGCCTCGGGGCTCCGGGTGGTCACCACCTCGAGCCTGGCGTCGCGCTCGATGGCCCGGGACAGATCCACCGGCTCGCCGTCGAGCTTGGCGATGTAGGCGGCCTTGGCGAGCCCGGCGCCGATCTGGGTCTTCACGAAGTCGGCGACGCGGGTCCCCCTGGGCACCTCCTTGGAGGACCCGTCGGGCAGGGTCACCTTCACGAGTTCGGGCATGGCGGCGAGGGTGTAGCGCACGCCCTCGCCAGGGTGCAAGTCGGCCCTGGGGCGCGTGGCCCGGCCCGGGCCGGGCGGCCGCCGGGGGGGAGGCGCGCCGGCCCCCCTTCCCCGGTGCCCGTCGTCGGCGGCGTCAGTTCGGAGCGGTCACGACCTTCGTGGCCGTGACGCTGCCGCAGGTGGTGGTGACGGTGGCGGTGAAGGCCTGCGAGCCGCCCGCCGGAACCGTCGCCGACGACGGGCTGACAGACACGCTCACGATCCGATCCGTCACCGTCACCGTGGCCACCGCCGACTTGGTCGGGTCGGCCTGGCTGGTGGCCACCACGTGGTAGGTTCCAGCGGTCGACGGCGCGGTGTAGGCCCCGGCCGCGGTCACGGTGCCTCCGGCGGCCCCCTCCTGCACCGACCAGGTCACGGCGGTGTTGGTGGTGCCGGTCACCGTGGCCGTGAAGGTGAGGCCCTGGCAGGAGTTGGTGGCGGCCGAGGCCGGGCTCACGGCCACCGCCACCGGAGGCGGCGGCGCGGTCACCGTCACCGTGGCCACGTCGCTCTTGGTGGCGTCGGCGTTGCTCCGGGCCACCACGTGGCAGGTGGCCGCGGCGGCGGGCGCGGTGTAGACGCCGGCCTGCGTGACCGAGCCGCAACCGGAGGCCTCCTGCACCGACCAGGTCACGGCGGTGTTGGTGGTGCCGGTGACCGTGGCCGTGAAGGTCCGGGTGCCGCCGGCGGCGACGGTGGCGGTCTGGGGCGAGATGGTCACCGCCACCACCGGCACCAGCGTCACCGTGACGGTGGCGCTGCCGGTCACCGTGGGGTCGGCCTGGCTGGTCGCCACCACGTGGTAGGTCCCGGCGCTCCCCGGCGCGGTGTAGGCCCCGCCCGTGGTGACGCTGCCGCCGGCGCTCCCCTCCTGAACCGACCAGGTCACGGCGGTGTTGGCCGTGCCGGTCACCACCGCCGCGAAGCCCACCGAGCCCCCGGGGAGGACCTGCGCCGACGGCGGCTCCACCTGCACCACGACCGCGTTCGGCGCCGCCCCGCCGGTCGGGGTGACCTCGGCGCTGCAGGCGAGGACCCCGGTTGCGGCGAGCAGGACGACGCGGTTGGTGAATGAGGCGTTCATGTCGATGGCCCTTTCCGGTGAGCGGGACGCTCGTCCCTCGAACGCGGGACACCCGCGAACGGGGGGCGATATCCCACGCCGCCGCGCTCCTGCCAACCCGCCAAGGGGTCGGATCCACGGTAGGAATTTCGATCACTTGTCGGTGGCTGTCGGCAAAGGGAGGGGCGTCCAGCCAAGCCGCAATGCGACCGGCAGAACGCCCCAGACACTCCGCAGCCGGCCGGGCTCGAACCGGCCGGATCGCCGCCTGAGCCGTGAGGCGGCTACTTCGGCATGCTCACGGTCGGCGGCACGTAGTCGGCGGCGGTGAGCGCGATCTCGATGCGCCGGTTCTGGCCTCGTCCCTCGGCCGTGTCGTTGGCGCCGACGGGCCGGAACTCGGAGAAGCCGGCCGCGCCCAGCATCACCGGGGGGACTCCCTTGGCCTGGAGGTAGCGGACCACGGAGACGGCGCGGGCGGTGGAGAGGTCCCAGTTGTCCTTGTAGGGCCCCTTCTTCCCCACCCGGACGTTGTCGGTGTAGCCGGCGACGATGACGTTCTTGTCCTTCAGGTTCTTGAAGGCGTCGGCCACGGCGTCGAGGGCTGCCCTGCCCTGCTTGCTCAGGGCCGCCGATCCCGAGGCGAAGAGGATCTTGTCCTTGAGCTTCACCGTCATCTTGCCGCGCAGCTCGGAGATCTCGATCTGGCCGGCGGCGATCTGGCCCTTGAGCGAGGTCGCCAGCTGCTCGTACTGGGCGCTCTTGCGCTCCAGCTCGCCCTTCTCCTGCTCCAGCCGGGCCTTGGCGCTGGCGGTCTGGCTCGCCTGGGTCTGGAGCTCGGCGTTCTTCTTCTCGAGGTCGGCGACCTTCTGGCTCTCGTCCTGGTACTTCTTCATGTACTCGGTGGCTTCCATCTCCTTGGCGGCGTACTTGTCCTTGCTGACGCCGCAGGCGGCGGTCAGCGCGGCGGCGAAGACGAGGATTCGGCGCGTGTGCATGATTCCTCCCCAGCGTTGATGGGGCATCCTAGGGCGAACTGCGGCGCCCCGGGGCGAAAAAGCTGCCGGTCGGACCCGATCGGGCCGGGCGGCCGGCTGCTCAGGGACGCGGCGGCGAGGCCGCGCCGGACCCCGCCCCGGCACCGAATGCCACCTCGACGCAGGCGGCGTCGGCGAGCCCCCGCGCCACCGCCTCGCGCCCGGCCTGGGCCGGATCGCCGAAGAGGCGCGCTCCCGCGAAGCGGGCCGGCGGGCCGGGATCGGGAGTGGCCCGGCGGATGAACGTCGCCAGCACGCGCGCGGGGTGGGCGGCTGCGAACGCGCCGTAGATCTCCGGGTCCTTCTCGCCCGAGTCCCCGACCAGCACGAAAGGCTGCGGGAACCGGGCCGCGAGGCGCTCCAGCACCGGCGGCTTGTAGCCGGAGAGCGTCTTCGGCCCGAGGTCCCGCAGGTACAGGGCGGCGGGCGGGAAGCCGTTCCGCGCCAGGAAGCGGACCATGCGCGGCGCCAGCTGGATCGGCGAGCCGGAGACGATGGCCAGGACCGGGGCCGTGCCCTGCGGCCGCGGCGCCAGGAGGCAGCGGTACAGGTCCGCCATCCCCGGCACCGCCGGCTGCGTGTCGGCGTCCTCGAGGAAGGTGCTGGCGAGGAGCGTCCGGGGTCTGGTGACGCCGGTCACCGCCACCGTGTCGTCGAAGTCCGAGACGACGAGGAAGGGCGCCTCCGCCGGCACGACGTGCACCACCGCCTCGGCGCTGGCCCCCGGGACCACGACGGTGACACGCAGCTCGCCGGCCGGGAACGGCTCGCCGGGCGCGGCCGGGATCTCGATCTCGAAGGCGCCGTCGTGCCCGGACACGGCGTGCCCGGCGCGACCGAGGAGGCTCGCGTGCACCGGGGCCCGCGGCAGGTTGCTCGAGCCGAGCTGGCGGGCGTTCCGCAGCGCCGCCGGACCGGTGGTCCCGTGCCGCTCATCGAGGACGCGCCCGGCGATCCACACCCGGTCCGGGCGTCCCAGCGACGGCGGCAGGAGGAGCGCCGGCACGTCGGCGCCCATCGTCGGCGCAGCCAGCGCGATGGCTAGCGTGGCCAGGATGGGGCGCATGGCGGGCATTGTAGGCCTGAGCGCCTCGAGCGGCGGCCGCCAGAGGCCACCACCATGTCCTCTCGCCACCGCGGGGCGGCCGGCGAGCCTCTCGCAGCGCCAGAGCCTCGGCGCCTCGGCGCTCCAGGTGGGCGACACCCCTCCGTTTGGGGCTGTCACGAAGGAACGATTGACCGCTCTATTTGCAATGAACGCCCTGGTGTGCTATCAAGCCCACTACGGAGGACCAATGCCGACCCACAATCGCACGTACTGCTGGCAGAGGGAGCTGGCGCCGTACGCGCGAATGCGCGTCGGCCGCAGCGAGGCCTCTCCTCGCTCCATCGCCGGGCCCGGACCAGCGCAGCCCTTGAGTAGCTAGGGGGTTTGCGAGGTCCTTCCGGGCCGGGCACCGAGAGGTCCCCGGCCCGTTTCGTTTCCGGGCCGATCCCGAACAGCAGATTCCAACGGTCGCCTCGCTCCGAGGCGCGACGGATTGCCATGTGCCCAATCCGTGCGCAATCGGCCTGCCCCGTGGATGGCGAAACGCTGGCCGCACGGCCGCGTCGCCGGGATGCCGACCCTCCCCGGCCTGAAGAGCCAGGGTCACCAAGAGGAGACGAGTATGACGCTCGACGACGTCATCGCCGTCGCCGGCTCCGTGGAGATCCTCGCGCTGCTCGCCGTCCTGGTGGCGCTGGGCTCTCACGGCCGGAAGGGGGCGCGCCTCGCCCTCGGGCCGCGCGCCGGGCCGGCGCGGAGCGAGGCGGGGCGGAAGGCCGCCTGAAGCAGAGGTGGTACGACCGGCGGGGCCCCGGGCCCGTGCGGCGCTCCGGTGCCGCCGCGGGCCCATCCCGACCGCGAGTTCAACGAGATTGGGCCAGGGCCAGCGTGGCCAGGGCGCCGCATGTCGGTGATGCTGCGCTCCGGACCGCGCGCCGGCTCGGGTTCGGCGGACCTGGAGCATCCACCCAGGGTCTTGGAGAACCCCGGCCGATCGAGCGGGTCGCGCGTCAGGGTCAGGGCTGCCCCGCACCTTGGTGCACTCTCTGTGTGGCCATGTGGTGTGTAACGCCCGGCCGCCCTGGTCCGTCAGGATCGACGTGGGGGCGCTGCGAGACCGGCGACTGTGGTGGAGGCGGCACGGCCCGTTGCTGGTCGCGATCGCGACGGCGGTCGTGCTGGTCGCGGCGGCCATCCTCGCCTTCTCGCTCTTCTGACCCGCGCCGGCGGCGGTCACCTGCGGCGTTACCTGCGGCTGACCAGGCGCGCCACGCAGCAACGGCGGCGCTCCGACGAGCGACTGAACGACCAGTGATTACATCGTATCCTGGTAGGCCCGGGCAGGATTGAACTGCCGACCCCTACCGTGTCAAGGTAGTGCTCTACCACTGAGCTACGGGCCTGAACCTCCTGCTGCGAAGCGGAGGGTTTGTATCTCGCGCCCGCGGTCCGGTCAACGGCCGCCGACACCCTCGGGGCGGCGATCATCCGCATCGAGCCCGGGCGGGGACGAGCCCGCCGTACGGTCAGCCGGCGGCAGCGTCTCCGGATCCGCGCGGGGTGGCGCTTCCCTCAGGCAGCCCGCGGCTCGCGCAGCGTCCGCACGAAGTGGAGGGCGTACTGCATCCAGGAGAGCACCACGCACTCGGCCGCCAGGAGCCCCATGGCGGCGGCGAAGGGTACCGCCCAGGCCAGCGCCCCCACCCCCTCGGCCAGGGCCAGCACCACCGTGCCCACCAGGGTGAAGGTGGCATACTTGCCGATGCGGGTGGGCGCCACCGGTACCCGGTGGCGCGTGCCTCGCAGCAGCAGCGCCCCGACGAGCTGCGCCAGGTCGCGCGAGAATACCAGCGCCGGCAGCCACCAGGGCAGCTCGCCGTGCGCCGCCAGCGCCACCAGGGCGCACATCTCCAGGAGCTTGTCGGCGATGGGGTCGAGCAGCGCGCCCAGCTCGGTGTGCTGGTGCAGCAGCCGGGCCGCCAGGCCGTCGAGGACGTCGGTGGCCGCTGCCGCGCCGAAGACCAGCAGCGCGGCCAGGGTCTGGCCGCGCGCGTACAGGGTGAGGAACACCGGCGCCAGAGCGATCCGCGCCAGGGTCAGCAGGTTCGGTAGCTTCCAGAGGTCCCCCCCCACTGCGCTACTCCTCCTGTCGGGACGGTGCCCCATCCTATCAGGACCGGCCGGCCCCCCGTCACCACGCGTCGCGCAACCGTCGCAAGGCCAGGAAGGCCTCCCTCGGGCCCGGCACCGCGACGCCCTTGCGCGCCAGGGCGGCCGCGACCTCGGGCGAGGCCGCCCGCAGGAATGGGTTGGCGAGCCGCTCCTCGGCCAGGGTAGGCGCATCGGGCTCCTGGCCGGCGGCGCGCCGGGCCCGGGCCGCCGCGAGCCTCGCCGCGGCAGCGGCGTTTCCCGGCTCGAGGTCCAGGACGAAGGGGAGGTTGGCCTCGGCGTAGTCGTGCCCGGGGTGGACCTCCAGCGCGCCGTCGAGCCCGCCCAGGACCGAGAGGAAGGTGTCGGCCAGCCGTCCCGGGTCCCCGCCGTGGCGGCAGTTGCCGGCCCCGCCCCAGAACAGCGTGTCGCCGGTGAGGAGCCTTCCTCGCCACTCGAGGAGCACCGAGCCCGGGGTGTGCCCCGGGGCGGGGTGGACGCGGATCTCGAGGGCGCCCAGGCGAACCGGCCCCGCCGCCAGCTCCTCGTCGGGCGCGAACCGGGCGGCGTCGCCGCGGTGGCCGAGCACCCGGGCCGGGAGCCGCGCCCGCAGCGCCGCGCTGCCTCCGGTGTGATCGGGGTGGCCGTGGGTGTGCAGCACGAAGCGCGGCCGGACCCGGTGCTCCGCGGCCAGGGCCGCCGCCGCCTCGGCGTCGCCCGGGTCGACGAGGGCCGCGTCCCCGTCCTCGGCCAGGAGGTAGCTGTAGTTGTCGCGGCCGTAGCGGCACCGGGCGAAGATCACGGGGCCTCGTCGGGGTGATGGGAGAGGCCGATGCGGTTGCCCTCGGGATCCCGGAGGTAGAGCGTCCACTGGGTGCGGCGCACCACCGACACCCCCTGCGCCGCGAGCCGCGTCTCCCAGGCGGCGCGCTCGGCCGCGGGGATGCGCAGCGCTACCAGGTGCAGGCCGGCCCGGCCGTCGTGGAACGGCCGCGCCTCGGGCTCGGCACCGACTCGCTCCAGGGCCAGGAAGCCGTCCTCGACCCCGAGCCAGACGCTGCGGTCGCCGCCGGAGGGGTCCGGCCAGCGCCGCAACACCGGCAGCCCCAGCACCTCTCGGTAGAAGCGCTCGCACTCCTCGAGGTCGCGCACCTGGATGGCGAGGTGGTGGAATCCTGGCGCCACGCGGCCAGGGTAGCGGGCGGGGCGTCTGCGCGCCAGCCCGCCGGACGCGTGCTACAGTCGCGGCCGTGGCGCCCCGGCTGCTCATCGTCGAGGAGAACGCCGAGCTGGCCGGGCTGGTCTCCGCGGCCGCCGCCAGGCTGGGCGCCGAGGCCACCGTGTGCGCCACCGGGCGCGAGGCCCTGGGGCGCCTGCTGGAGCTGCAGCCCGGGGCGGCGGTGGTGGACCTGCCGGTGGCCGACGTGCGCGGCAGCGAGGTGCTGTCGGCCTTGAAGCGCGCCGGGGTCCCGGCGGTGGCGGTCTCCGGCGTCTTCCGGGGCGAGCGCTACCACAAGGAGGTGGCCCGCCTGGGCGCGGCCGCCTTCTTCGAGAAGCCCTTCGCGGTCGACGCGCTCCTGGACGCGCTCGCCCCCCTCCTGGGCGTGAAGCCGGGACGGGAGCCGGGCCAGGCGCAGGACGAGGTCACCGACGCCGAGCCGGTGGAGGACGAGGACGCGACGCCGAGCCCGTCCGGCCGGCGCCGGCCCCGCGCCGCTCCGGCTCCGCTGGGCGACCTCTCCACCACCCGGGTGCCGCGCCTCCTGGTCGCCTGCTACACCGCCCAGGTCACCGGCGCGCTCACGCTGCAGCGCGGCGCCGTGAAGCGGCTGGTGCTCTTCCGCCAGGGCGTCCCGGTGTTCGCCTCCTCCAACCTGGCCGCCGACCGCTTCGGGGCCCTGTGCGTGCGGCGCGGGGTGCTCACCCAGTCGCAGCGAGAGGCCATCATGCGCGAGCTGGGGCCGGAGGTCCGCACCGCCGAGGCCCTCCTGCGCAAGGGGCTCATCACCGAGAAGCGCCGGGTGGAGCTGGTGGCCGAGCAGGTGCGGAGCATCATCTGGTCCACCTTCCCCTGGCGCGAGGGGGCCTGGCGGCTGGAGGTGAAGCCGCTGCCGCCGCGGGAGCTGGTGCAGCTCTCGCTGTTCCCGGGCGACCTCATCCTGGAGGGGGTGCTCCGCACCTCCACCCTGGAGGAGCTGCGCCGGGACCTGCCGGCGGAGGTGGCGCTGGCCCCGGCGCCCGATCCGGCCTTCGAGCTCTACGCCCTGGGGCTCCGGCCGGCGGAGGCCCACCTGCTCGCCGCCGCCGACGGCACCAAGACCGTGACCGACCTGCTCAGGCTCTCGGACCTCCCCGAGCGCGAGGCGCTGGCCTTCCTCCACGCCTGCCGGGTCATGGGGGTCCTCGACGAGGTGGAGCGGGTCCTGGCCGGCACGCGCCGCATGGCCTTCATGTAGGCAAGGAGCCCGAGCAGCCAGAGCGGCGAGGCGCCCCCGGATCCACAGGAGACGGCGGCCCTGGGCGCCGCGACCGGCGCCGCCACATCGACGGCGCCCGACAGCGGCACGCCGCTCGGGACAGCCAGGACCTGGGCGCTGCTCGACCCGCCCCCGTCCGCAGCCAGGCGCACCGCGAGCCTCACCACCACCGGGGCGCCGCCGCCCGCCACCTGGTCAAGCGTCACCAGCGAGCCGTCGTCGCTCCACCCCACCAGGGCGGCCCCGGTCACTCGCGGCGGCCCGGCCGCGACCAGCCCGGAGAGCCGGTCGGCCAGGGCCACCTGGGGCAGGGTCACCCCGAGGCGGCTCCGCAGCGTGGTGGTGAGCAGGGCCAGCTCGCCGGGCGCCAGCACGGCGCGGTCGCTCACCTGCTCCACGTCGAGGAAGCCGCTGGCGTCGAAGGCCAGCGGCAGCTCGGCCAATGCCGGAAGCCCGCCCGCGTCGGCCGTCGCCGTCACCGTCAGCGCCATCGCGCCGGACGCCACCATGGGCGGGTACGAGGGCTCCGGCAGGAGAAGGGTATAGACCGAGGTGGTGCCGTCGGTCGCCACCGATCGGGAGGCGCCGGGCGGGAGCTGGCTCTCGGCCCAGGTGATGGTCACCGGCCGGCCGCATCCGTCGCTGGCCTGGGCAGTCAGGACCACCGCGGTGCCACCGGGAAGCAGCGGCACCGGCGTCGAGCCGGCGCCCGAGACCGCCAGCGCCGGCGCGTCCACGATGGGGACGTCGGCCGCCACCTCGCGCCACGCGCCCAGATCGTCGGTGGCCCGCACCGCCATCCGCGCCGGCGAGGCCAGCGCGCACAGCGCGGAAGGGGGAATGGTGAAGGTGTACCGGCTCCCCACCTGCGTCGGGACGAGCCCCGAGGGCTGCCCCGCCAGAAGCAAATCCACCGCCGCCAGGGTACCGTCCGCGTCGGCCGCGTCCACCTCCAGCACCAGCGGCGCCGCCGTCTCGGCCTGCGGCGGCGGGGATCCCGCGGCCCAGGCGATCGACGGGGGCAGGTCGCCGGGCCAGACGCGGATGGTCCCGTCGGAGAAGACCGCCACCAGGTCGGCCGCGGCGCTGCCGACGAGATCCCCCGCCAGCACCTGCGTCGGGGCCCCCCAGGCCGGGAGGGCGGCGATGGGCCAGGAGCGGAGCCCGCCGGAGGGATCGGCCGTGACCACCTGGAGCAGGCTGGTCCCGGCGTCGAACACCGCC
>DASRTO010000265.1:0-2256 GCA_035655915.1 Anaeromyxobacteraceae bacterium | reverse complement strand
CCCCGGACGTGCCCGGCCTTGGAAAGCGTGTAGGCGCCGGCCATCATGAACATGGTCCCGTACATCTGGATCTGGGCGTCGAAGGTCCAGGCGTGCGGCGCGTCGAAGAACCGCCGGGAGGTGATCTCCCAGACCATGAGGGCGGTGAGCGCCACGATGAGAAAGGAGAAGAGCTGGCCGACCCAGGTGCTGATCTTGTCGATGGTGAGGAGCGTCTTCTGCATCGGGTCCCTTCCCGCGGGAGAGCGTGCTGGGAGCGCGGGTCGACCGCCCGGCCGCGAGGCCGGACGGCCGACGGCGGTGCGGGGCTAGGCCTTCCTCGGGAAGAAGTGGTTCAGCGCCATCTTCATGTCCACCAGGGTGTCGGCCTGCCAGCGGCCCGCCCGGGCGGCGTAGGCCTTCTGCGAGTCGAGCACCTTCTTGAACATGGGATCGGCCGCGGCCTTCTTGGCGACGATCCCGTCCCAGATCTCGAGCTGCTTCTTCAGGATCGCGTCGGGCGTCTTGTAGAACTTCACCCCGTGGTTCTTCTGGAGGTCCTCGTAGTCCGCCGAGTAGCGGTCGATGGCCTTCCACGACATGTCGGCCGAGGCCGCCTCCACCGCGAAGGCGATGATGTTCTTCAGGTCCGCCGGGAGCGCCTCGTACTTCTTCCGGTTGAAGGTGATCTCGAACTGCTCGGAGGACTGGTGGAAGCTCTGCAGCATGCAGACCTTGGAGACGTCGGCGAAGCCCAGCGCCTTGTCCGAGGTGGCGTTGTTGAACTCGGCCGCGTCCAGCAGGCCCCGGTCCATCGCCGGGACGATCTCCCCACCGGGCAGCGCGTTCACGGCCGCCCCCATGCCCGTGAAGATGTCGATGCAGAGGCCCACGGTGCGGAACTTGATCCCCTTCATGTCCGCGAGACTGCGAACCGGCTTCTTGAACCAGCCGAACGGCTGGCAGGGCATCGGGCCGTAGGGGAAGGAGACCACGTCGGCGTTGATTGACTTGTAGATCTCCTGGAGCAGCTCCTTGCCACCCCCGTACTTGTGCCAGGCGAGCAGCATGTTGGGGTCCATCCCGAACGCCGGCCCCGAGCCCCACAGCGCCAGTGCCGGCGCCTTGCCGTAGTGGTAGACCAGCACCCCGTGGCCGCCGTCGAGCGTGCCCTTCGAGACCGCGTCCAGGAGGTCGAAGGGCTTGACGACCGCGCCGGCGGGCAGCACCTCGATCTTGAGGCGGCCGCCCGTCATGTCGTTCACCTTCTTGGCGTAGTCGAGGGCGTACTCGTGGAAGATGTCCTTGGTGGGCCAGGTGCTCTGCCAGCGCATGCTGATGGGCGCCTGGGCCACGTGGATGGTGGGCAGCGCCGCCGCCGCGGCGCCGGTGGCGCCGACCGCCGCCTTCTTGAGGAAATCGCGCCGCGAAGACTTCGCTTGCTGGGACGTCAACGTCTTTTTCGCCTTCATGCTCGCTCCTCGTGTGGTGGTTGCAGCCGTGAAACCCTCCCACATCGCCGCTGAACGGTGCATCCTAGGGTTTCGTCGAGATTCGACGCAAGCAGGCCCGGCCGATTCCTCCCCTGACGCCCGCGGGCCTGCCGGGCGTCCCGGGCCGCCGCCGGCTCCGGCCGCGTCCCAACTCGCGCCTTGACAAGCCGCGGCCGGGGCCTTTGACTAGGCGGCCGCCCCGCGGCCACCCACCCCGCGGCGCGCCGAGGACCCGATGGCCCGCACCATCAACTTCAACGCCGGACCCGCCGCCCTGCCCCTCCCCGCGCTGGAGCGCGCCCGCGACGAGCTGCTCGACTTCGCCGGCAGCGGCATGTCGGTGATGGAGCACTCCCACCGCGGCAAGGAGTACGAGGCGGTCCACCAGGAGGCCATGTCGCTCCTCCGCGAGCTCTTGGGGATCCCGGCCACCCACGAGGTCCTCTTCCTCCAGGGCGGCGCCTCGACGCTCTTCGCCCAGGTGCCCCTGAACCTCCTGGAGAAGGGGAAGGCCGCCCACTACGTCACCACCGGCAGCTGGGGCGAGAAGGCCGTCGGCGAGGCCCGGATCGTGGCCACCCTCCTCGGCGCTCAGGTGACCGCCACCTCCACCGCCACCGGCGAGGGCAAGGACAAGAGCTACGTCCGCGCCACCAGGCCCGGCGAGGTGAAGGTGGACCCGGGCGCGGCCTACGTCCACCTCACCTCCAACGAGACCATCCACGGCGTCGAGTACGGCGTGGACCCGGCCCGGCCCTTCCCCGACACCGGCGGCGTGCCGCTG
>DASRTO010000264.1:0-5610 GCA_035655915.1 Anaeromyxobacteraceae bacterium | reverse complement strand
CTTCTCGTAGTGCTCGCGCTTGCGGATCTCCGACAGGATGCCGGACTTCTCGCACTGCTTCTTGAAGCGCTTGAGCGCGTTCTCGAAGGACTCGCCCTCCTTGACACGGACTCCGGTCATTCGCTCCTCGGCTCGCTTTCGATGAGGTGAGAAATCAAACGGAACAAGCCGGGCGGAGGATCCGCCCGGCTTGTCGCGGCGCTAGACCGATGCGTTTAAAGGATAACCCCGTGTCTGTCAAGGGGCTTTGCCCGCTTTGAGGTGCCGGGACTCCAGCACCGCGTAGACCTCGGCCGGGGTCACGTCGGCCGAGGCCAGGAGCACGAACAGGTGGTACAGCAGATCGGCCGCCTCGTGGGCCAGGTGGTCCTTGGAGTCCCGGCCGTGGAGGAGGGCCTGGTGGGCCTCGTTCACCTCATGGGCCTCCTCGGCCACCTTCTTGCGGGCCTTGGCCGGGTCCCGGAGCAGCTCCCGGGTGTAGCTCTTCTCGGGGCTCTCGCTCGCCTTTCGGGACTCGATGACCGCCCACAGCTGCGCCAGGAAGTGCTCGTTGGCCATGACGACCCTCCTCGCGCTCAGGGGCGGACCTCCAGCCCCCGCGCCCGGCAGAAGGCCTTGGCCTCCTGCACCGTGTGCTGCCCGTCGTGGAAGATGCTGGCCGCCAGGGCCGCGTCGGCCACCTCGAGCCCCTCGGCCAGGTGCTCCAGGGTGCCCACCCCGCCCGAGGCGATGACCGGGATGTCCACCGCCGCGCAGACCGCCCGGAGCAGGTCCAGGTCGTAGCCGGCCCGGGTGCCGTCCCGGTCCATGCTGGTGAGGAGCAGCTCGCCGGCACCGCGCCGGGCCACCTCGCGGGCCCAGGAGAGCCCCTCGACGCCGGTGGGCTTCGACCCCCCGGCCACGTGGACCTCCCACTCGGGCCTGGGGCCGGGGCGCCGCTTCACGTCGATGGCGATGACCAGCGCCTGGGCCCCGGCGATGGCCGAGAGCCGGTCCACCAGGGGGGGGTCCTTCACCGCCGCCGAGTTGACGCTCACCTTGTCGGCCCCGGCGTGGAGCAGGGAGACGAAGTCCTCCTCGCTGCGGACGCCGCCCCCCACCGTGAGCGGCGCGAAGACCCGCTCGGCGGTCCGGGACACGAGGTCCAGCAGCGTGCCGCGGTTCTCCTGGGTGGCGGCGATGTCCAGGTAGCAGACCTCATCGGCCCCCTGGGCGTCGTAGCGGGCGGCGGCCTCTACGGGATCGCCGGCGTCGCGGAGGTTGAGGAAGTTCACGCCCTTCACCACCCGGCCGTTCTTCACGTCCAGGCAGGGGATGATGCGCTTGGCGGGCACCCGGGCATCCTAACCGAAAGCGCCGTCCCGCGCGGCGAGGCGAGCGGCCCGACGGCCACGCCGGGGACGCCTCACGCCAGTTCACCCAGTAGAACTGGAGTCACCCGTTCGGGTCATGCGCCGCCGCCCTCCCGGGCCGAGCCGTGATGGCCCTCGCCGAGGAGGGCCTCGCGGGTCGGACGCAAGACCTGACCGATCGGCCGGCCACGGTAGCGCGCGTCGACGGCTCCCAGGAACGCGATCAGGCGCTCGACGTTCGCCGCCTCTCGCCGGTGCACCACGTCCACGTCGACGGTCGCGAGGGGCGCACCCTGGGCGACAGCCGCGAGCCCGCCGACCAGGACGAACTCAGTCCCGCTCGCCGCGAGCCGCGCGAGCAGCGTGGTGAGGCCCTGCGGCGGCGAAAGCATGGCGGAGCTCCCGGATGGTGGCGACCACGCGGTCGTTCCAGCGCAGCCGCTCCTCGGGCGTGAGCCCGGCGAGGAGGTCGAGCAGGGTCTCGTCGGTCGCGCCGGGGGGCAGGGCGGCGTCTGGGGGTTGGACCGGGCGAGTCATCGAAAAGAGCTTACCAGACCGCCCTGGCGCCATCCGGGCGGACCCCGCTTCCGTGTCGCTTCCGTGAACCAGAGCCCGCCAGCCGGGGCGAGCTTGAAACCCGGCCCGCGGATGGCCTAGCGTCGAACGACTTCGACGGGAGGTCCGCGTGGGCGACGGCGCGGGCGGCGGCGCGAAGGGCGATGCGCAGGGCGGCGAGCCTGGCGCCCTGTCGCGGCTGCTCGAGGAACTGGCTAGGGCTCCTCCGGCCGGTCGCGAGGTGGCCTGGGGGAAGGGTCTGCGGCCCGGGGACGTCCTGGACCGCTTCGAGATCGTCCGGGAGCTGGGCCGCGGCGGCTTCGGCGCCGTCTACGAGGCCCTCGACCGGGAGCTCGGTCGGAAGGTCGCGTTGAAGACGCTGCGGCCCGGGCGATCGCGCGACGACTGGGCGGACGAGCAGCTCCGCGGCGAGGCGCAGGCGGCGGCCAGTCTGTCTCACCCGGGCATCGTGACGCTCCACGAGGCCTGTATCTGCGACCGGGGCCCGTATCTCGTCATGGAGCTCCTGCGCGGCGAGACGCTGGAGGCGCGGCTCTCGCGCGGCCCGCTGCCGCCGGGGGAGGCCGTGGAGGTCGGACTTCAGATCTCGCGGGCCCTGGCGCACGTCCACTCGCACGGGCTGGTGCACCGGGACCTCAAGCCCGGGAACGTCTTCCTGGGCGATGACGGGCGCGTGAAGCTCCTCGACCTCGGCCTCGCCCACCTGCTGGGGCGCAAGTCGAGCACCGGAGGGACGCCCGCCTACGTGGCCCCGGAGCAGTGGCGGGGAGAGGCCGTGGACGGGCGGGCAGACGTGTTCGCGCTCGGAGCGGTGCTGTTCGAGATGGCGTCGGGGAGGCGGGCCTTCGAGGTGAGGGAGGAGCGGAGCTCAGCGCTCGACCCCGGGCCGGCGCCGGCGTTCGAAGGGAAGGCACCGCGGGGGCTGGTGCGGCTGGTGGCCCGCTGCCTGGCCAAGGATCCAGGAGCCAGGCCCACGGCCGCCCATGCGGCGGAGGAGTTGCTGGCGATCCAGCAGAGGCTGCGGCGGCCCAAGGCCGCGCGGCGGGTCGCGCTGCTCGTCGCCATCGGAGTGCTCGCGGGGATCGCCATCGCCGCACTGGCGCTCCGCGGCGCACTCCGAGCGCCCACTCCCTCCATCGCCGTCCTCCCCTTCGCCGACCTCTCGCCGGGGAAGGACCAGGAGTACTTCGCCGACGGCGTGGCCGAGGAGATCCTGAACGCGCTGACCCGCGTCGAGGGCCTCAAGGTGATCGGCCGGACGTCCTCCTTCTCGTTCAAGGGCAAGAAGGACGACCTCCGGACCATCGGCCGGAAGCTCGGGGCGTCCTCGATCCTGGAGGGGAGCGTGCGCAGGGACGGCGCCCGGATCCGGGTCACGGCCCGGCTCCTGAAGGCCGAGGACGGCCAGCGGGCCTGGTCGGAAACCTACGAGCGGGAGCTGGGCGGCGTCTTCGCGGTCCAGGACGAGATCGCGAAGGCGGTCGTCGAGTCTCTGAAGGTGAGCCTGGCTCCTGCCGGCGGGACGAGCCTCCGCTCGGGGCGGACCGCGAACGCGGAGGCGCACGACCAGTACCTGCTCGGCCTCCACCTGGCCAGGCAGGGCTCCCGCGACGGCTTCCGCCGCGCCGAGGAGGCGTTCCGCAAGGCCGTCGCGCTCGACCCCGGCTACGCGCCCGCCCACGTGGGTCTCGCCTCCGCCCTGGTGGGCCGGTACAACGCCGGAGACTCGCAGTCGGCGGCCGAGACGGAACGAATGCAGAAGGAGAGCCTGGCCGCCACCGAGCGGGCGGTGCGGCTGGCTCCCGACCTGGCCGACGCCTGGCAGGCGCGCGGCATGACGCGCCGGAGGTTCCAGTGGGACTGGCCGGCCGCGCAGGCGGACCTGGAGCGGGCCCTGGCGCTCGACCGCGACCACCCGGAGGCGCTGTGGAACCACGGGTGGCAGGCCGCCATGCTCGGCCGCCCGGCCGAGGGCATCGCCTCGCTGGAGCGGGCCACACGGGTCGACCCGCTCGCCGTGGAGGCCTGGCGGTGGCTCGGCATCGTCTACCTGGGCGCCGGCGAGCGCGTGCGGGGGCGCAGGGCGCTACAGCATGCCCTCGAGATCTCGCCCGAGCACGACTGGGCCCTGGTGTTCCTGGCCATGGATCTGCTGGCCGAGGGCCAGCCCGCGCGGGCCCTCGAAACCATGGAGCGCTCGCGCACGGAGGTCTGGCGACTCTGGGGGCGGGCGCTGGCCCATCACAGCCTTGGAAACGACGACGACTCCCGGCGAGCGCTCGAGGAGGTGGCGCGGCGGTGGGGGCACGTCGGCGCCTACCAGATCGCCGAACTGTACGCCTGGCGCGGCGACCGCGACCAGGCCTTCGAGTGGCTGGAGCGCTGCTACCGCGATCGCGATTCCGGCCTCACCCTCGCCGGCTTCGACCCGCTGGTGCGAGACCTGCGGGGCGACCCGCGCTGGGCGGATCTCAGGCGGAGGATGAAGCTGCCGGTGGAGTGACCGCCGGGCTCGGCCAGTCCCTTGCATCACAGCATCATCTTGGCCATGTCTTGATGCATGCGGACCACCCTCACCCTCGACCCCGACGTGGCCGCGCTGCTCATGCGAGCGGTAAAGGGGGGCAAGCGGCTCCGGGACGTCGTGAACCAGGCCCTGCGGCTGGGGCTCGCCGCCGAGGCCCGGCGGCCGCCGCCCGGGAAGCGCTACCGGACTCCGCCGTACGACTCGGGCCGCTGTCTCGTCGGCAGGCTCGACAGCGTCGCCGAGGCCCTCTCGGTCGCGGAGGGCGACGCCTTCCGGTGATCCTGGTCGACGCGGGAACCTCCTCGGCTACGCCAAGAGAGCGGGCGTGCCCGAGCACGCGGCGGTGCGGGCTGGCTCGACGCCCGGCTCGGCGGCACGCCCAGGGTCGCGGAGCCCTGGCCGTCCCTGCTGGCGTTCATGCGCCTGGTGAGCAACCGCCGCATCTTCGAGCGTCCGGCGACGCTGGCCGCCGCGTGGGACCAGGTCGAGGCGTGGCTGCCGCAGCCGCCGGCGTGGATCCCCCGGCCGACCGAGACCCATCGCGAGATCCTGGGGCGCCTGGTCGCGGACGCGGGAGGGCGCGGAAGCCTGGTCCCCGACCTCCACCTCGCGGCGCTGGCGATCGAGCACGGGCCACCCTGTGCAGCACCGACGCCGACTTCGCGCGCATCCGCGGGCTGCGCTGGGAGAACCCGCTCCGCGCCTAGCGCGCTACCCGGTCCGGAGCCGCCGCGGGCCTCAGGCCGCCCCCGCCACCCGCACCGCCTCGGCGAGGTCGAGCTTCTTCTCGTAGATGGCCTTCCCCACGATGACGCCGGCGAGGCCGGCCGCCTTGCAGGCCGTGACGTCCTCGAGCGAGGCCACGCCGCCGGAGGCCACTACCTGGAGGCCGGCCTCGCGCTGCAGCGCCGCCGCCCCGGCCGCGTCCACCCCGGCGAACATGCCATCCCGGGCCACGTCGGTGTACTCCACCAGCGCGACCCCGGCCCCCTTCACCCGCTTCGCCACCTCCACCGCCGGGAGGCCCGTGCCCTGCTCCCAGCCGGCGATGGCCACCTCGCCCCTCTTGGCGTCGATGCCCGCCACCACCCGGCCTGGGAACTTCTGGCAGGCGGCGCGCACCAGGTCGAGCCGCTCCACCGCGGCGGTCCCGAG
>DASRTO010000263.1:0-15646 GCA_035655915.1 Anaeromyxobacteraceae bacterium | reverse complement strand
CCCGCCCGGGCGGGGACCCCGGCGCCACCGCGGGGCGGCGCGGGACGCCCGCCTGGGCCGCGGCCTCCGGAGAGCACGGTGCCCTTCGACCCCCGACACAAGAGCCGCCTCATCTACGACGGCCCGGACCGCGCCCCGGCCCGGTCCATGATGCACGCCATCGGGTTCTCGCGGGAGGACCTGGCCCGGCCGGCCATCCTGGTGGCCAACACCTGGATCGAGACCATGCCCTGCAACTACCACCTGCGCCGCCTGGCCGAGGTGGTGAAGGAGGGCGTGCGCGCCGCCGGCGGGACGCCCATGGAGTGCAACACCATCGCCATCTCCGACGGCGTCACCATGGGCACCGAGGGGATGAAGGCCTCCCTGGTCTCCCGCGAGGTCATCGCCGACTCCATCGAGCTGGTCGGGCGCGGCCACCTCTTCGACGGGGTGGTGGCCCTGGTGGGGTGCGACAAGACCATTCCCGGCGCGGCCATGGCGCTCCTGCGCCTGGGGGTGCCCGGGCTGGTCCTGTACGGCGGCTCCATCGCCGCCGGCCACCACGCCGGGAGGGAGATCACCATCCAGCACGTCTTCGAAGCGGTGGGGGCCTTCGCCGCCGGCAAGATCGGCGAGCGCGAGCTGGGCGAGATCGAGGACCAGGCCTGCCCCGGGGCCGGCGCCTGCGGCGGCCAGTACACCGCCAACACCATGGCCCTGGCCATGGAGTTCCTGGGCCTGTCGCCGGCCGGGTACAACGCCATCCCGGCCCTCGACCCGCGCAAGGAGGAGGCCTCCCGCGCCGCCGGTGCGCTGGTGATGGACCTCCTGCGCCGCGGGCAGCGGCCGCAGGACGTGGTCACCCGCGCCTCCTTCGAGAACGCCATCGCCGGGGTGGCCGGCACCGGCGGATCCACCAACGCGGTGCTGCACCTCCTGGCGCTGGCCCGCGAGGCCGGCATCCACCTCGAGCTTCAGGACTTCGACCGGGTGTCGCGCCGCACGCCCATCGTGGCCGACCTCATGCCCGGCGGGACCTACGCCGCCCCCGACCTCTACGCGGCCGGGGGGACGCTCCTCGTGGCCCGGCGCCTCATCGATGGCGGCACGCTCGACGGTTCGCAGAAGACCGCCGATGGCCGGACCTGGGCCGAGCACGCCGCCGAGGCGACGGAGGCCGCGGGCCAGAAGGTGGTGGCCCCGGTGGACCGGCCCTTCAAGGAGACCGGCGGCCTGGTGATCCTGCGGGGCAACCTCTGCCCCGACGGCGCAGTGGTGAAGATGGCCGGCCACGAGCGGCAGAGCCACCGCGGGCCGGCCCGGGTCTTCGACCGCGAGGAGGACGCCTTCGCCGCAGTGAAGGCCGGGCGCATCCGCCGGGGCGACGTGGTGGTGATCCGCTACGAGGGGCCGCGCGGCGGCCCCGGGATGCGGGAGATGCTGGGCGTCACCGCGGCGTTGGTGGGGCAGGGCCTCGGGGAGTCGGTGGCCCTGCTCACCGACGGCCGGTTCTCCGGGGCCACCAAGGGCCTCATGATCGGGCACGTCGCTCCCGAGGCGGCGGTGGGCGGCCCCATCGCCGCCCTCCTGGACGGCGACACGGTGGTCGTGGACGTGGAGCGGCGGCGGCTGGAGGTGGAGCTGCCGGCGGCGGAGCTGTCGCGGCGCCTGTCGCGCTGGAAGCCGCCCGTCCCGCGCTACACCTCGGGGGTCTTCGCCAAGTACGCGGCCCTGGTGGGCTCGGCCGCCGAAGGCGCGGTGGCCACCGCGGGCGGGCTGCCGCGGGTGGGCCGGCTCCCGCACCCCGACACCTGGCACCGCCGCGGGCCAGCCGGCGCCAAGAAGGGGGCTCGCCCGGCCCGGAAGGCCACCCCCCGCGGCCGCGGGGCGCGGGTCAAGGTACGCCGGCGCGCCCGCTAGGCGGGCGCGCCACCCCCTGTCGCGGCGCGGGACGGACTCAAAGAACCCGAATCGGAACGGAAGGACGCATGGCCAAGGAAAAGATGACTGGAGCCCGGGCGATCATCCGGGCCCTCGAGCTCGAGGGCGTGGAATACGTCTTCGGGATCCCGGGAGGGACCATCCTCCCCACCTACGATGCCCTCTTCGACTCGAAGAAGATTACCCACGTACTGGTGCGCCACGAGCAGGTGGGCGCCCATGCCGCCGAGGGGTACGCCCACGCCACCGGCCGGGTGGGGGTGTGCTTCGCCACCTCCGGCCCCGGGGCCACCAACCTGGTCACCGGCATCGCCGACGCCTACATGGACTCGGTGCCCCTCGTGGCCATCACCGGCAACGTCTCCGCGCCCCTCATCGGCTCGGACGCCTTCCAGGAAGCGGACATCACCGGCATCACCCAGCCAATCACCAAGCACAACTGGCTGGTGACCGACGTCCGCGAGCTGCCGCGCATCATCAAGGAGGCGTTCTACATCGCCCGCACCGGCCGTCCCGGGCCGGTGCTGGTGGACGTTCCCAAGGACATCCAGAACGCCGAGCTTGAGTTCGAGTACCCGGAGACGGTGCACATTCGCGGCTACCTCCCGCCGCTGAAGCAGCCGCCGCGCTTCGAGGCCGCCGCCACCCTCATCCGCAACTCGACGCGCCCGGTTGTGTACCTGGGCGGGGGGGTGCGCACCTCCAGCGCCCACGCCGAGGTGTTCCAGTTCGCCGAGCTGGTGGGCGCGCCGGTGGTGACCACCGTCCACGGCAAGGGCGCCTTCCCCGAGACCCACCCGCTGTGCCTGGCCATGTTCGGCATGCACGGCGCGCGCTACGCCAACTACACGGTGCAGCACTCCGACCTCATCATCGCCCTGGGGGCGCGCTTCGACGACCGCGTCACCGGCAAGCTCTCCACCTTCGCTCCCGAGGCCAAGGTGGTGCACCTCGACATCGACCCGGCCGAGATCTCCAAGAACGTCACCGCCACCGTGCCGCTGGTGGGCGACCTCAAGGCCATGCTGCCGCAGCTCACCGAGGCGGTGCGCAAGGCCTTCGAGGCCCACGGCCGCCCCGACATCTCCGCCTGGAGCGCGCGGGTGGCCGAGTGGCGCGAGAAGTTCCCGCTGCGCTACCGCAAGGACGAGCCCAAGTACATCATGCCGCAGGCGGCGGTGGAGGCCCTGTGGAGGAAGACCCAGGGCAAGGCCATCGTCACCACCGGGGTGGGGGAGCACCAGATGTTCGCCGCCCAGTGGTGGAGGACCAGCCAGCCGCGCACCTTCATCACCTCGGGCGGGCTGGGCACCATGGGGTTCTGCCTGCCGGCGGCCATCGGCGCCCAGCTGGGGCGCCCCGGCGAGCTGGTCATCGGCATCGACGGCGACGGCAGCTTCCAGATGACGCTGCAGGACCTCGCCACCGCGGTGGACCTGAAGCTCCCCATCAAGATCTTCATCTTCAACAACCTGTTCCTGGGGATGGTGCGCCAGTGGCAGGAGCTGTTCTACGACAACCGCTTCGCCGAGACGCCGCTCACCGACCGCCCCGACTACGTCAAGCTGGCCGAGGCCTACGGGGCGCTGGGGCTGCGCGCCCGCACCCCGGCCGAGCTGGACGAGGTCATCGACCAGGCCCTGGCATACCAGGACGGCCCGGCCATCATCGACATCCGGGTTCGCCGCCAGGAGAAGGTGTTCCCCATGGTCCCGGCGGGCGCCCCCCTCAACGACATGATCGACGAGGACTGACATGGAAAAGTCCGAGGAAAAGCCCAACGGCACCACCCACACCATCAGCCTCATGGTCGAGAACAAGCCGGGCGTGCTGCACCGCATCTCCGGACTCTTCTCGCGGCGGGGGTACAACATCGCCTCGCTCACGGTGGGCCCGACCGAGAACCCCGAATTCTCCCGCATGACCATCGTGGTGCGCCTCACCTCCAAACCGGTGGAGCAGGTGGTGCGCCAGGTGCAGAAGCTCATCCCGGTGGTGGAGGTGCGGGAACTGCGCCCCGAGGACCTCATCGAGCGCGAGCTCATGCTGGTGAAGATCAAGACCCCGGAGAGGAACCACGCCGAGCTCCGGGCGCTGGCCGAGACCTACGAGGCCTCCATCGTGGACGTGTCGCCCGACGCACTGATGGTGGAGGCCTCCGGCCCGGCCGGCAAGCTGGACGCGCTGGAGGAGCGGCTCGCCCACTTCGGCATCCAGGAGCTGTGCCGATCCGGGCGCATCGCCCTGGAGCGCGGCTTCAAGACCCTCGCCCCCCCGAACCTCAAGTAGGAGCCTCCCATGGCGACCATCTTCTACGACAAGGACGCGAACCTCGACCTGGTGAAGCGGCGCAAGGTGGCCATCGTCGGCTACGGCAGCCAGGGGCACGCCCACGCCCTGAACCTCAAGGACTCGGGCGTGGACGTGCGGGTGGGCCTCAAGGCCGGCTCTCCCTCCCGCAAGAAGGCCGAGGGGGCCGGGCTGCGGGTGACCGACGTGGCCGAGGCGGCCCGGGAGGCCGACCTCGTCATGGTGCTGGCGCCCGACCAGACCCAGCGCGCCATCTACGAGCAGGAGATCCGGCCCGGGCTCTCGAAGGGCAAGGCCCTCTTCTTCGCCCACGGCTTCAACATCCACTTCAAGCAGATCGTCCCCTCGCCCGAGGTGGACGTGGTGCTGGTGGCGCCCAAGGGGCCGGGGCACCTGGTGCGCCGGCAGTTCCAGGACGGGCGCGGCATCCCCTGCCTCATCGCGGTCGGCCAGGACGCCAGCGGCCAGGCCAAGGCGCTGGGGCTGGGCTACGCCAAGGCCATCGGCGGCACCCGCGCCGGGGTGCTGGAGACCACCTTCAAGGAGGAGACAGAGACCGACCTCTTCGGCGAGCAGGCGGTGCTGTGCGGCGGGGCCTCGGCGCTGGTGAAGGCCGGCTTCGAGGTACTCACCGAGGCCGGCTACCAGCCGGAGAGCGCCTACTTCGAGTGCCTCCACGAGCTGAAGCTCATCGTGGACCTCATGTACGAGGGCGGGCTGGCCTGGATGCGCCACTCCATCTCCGACACCGCCGAGTACGGCGACTACACCCGCGGGCCGCGGATCGTCACCGAGGAGACCAAGGCCGAGATGCGCCGCATCCTCCGGGAGATCCAGACCGGGGCCTTCGCCAAGGAGTTCATCGTGGAAAACATGACCGGCCGCCCCATGTTCGAGAAGCTGCGCGAGCGGGAGCGGGCCCACCCCATCGAGGAGGTGGGCAAGCGGCTGCGCGACATGATGAGTTGGATCCGCGACGCCAAGAAGGACTCGTCGGATCCGAACGCGCGTTGACTTTCGGGCCTCAATCCTTATCCTACGTCGTCTTTTCCGGCCCGCGGGCGGGCGGGCGCCCGGGTATCGCAGTCCCGATGGAGCGAGCCGCCTCGACGCTCCGCTGAAGGAGGCAACGAGTCATCAACCAGCAACGAGACCCGCGCGCGGCCAGCCGCGACGCCCGCACCAACCGGCGCATCAAGGCGCGCGAGGTGCGGGTCATCGGTGCCGCCGGCGAGCAGCTGGGTGTGCTCCCCATCGATCAGGCGCTGCGGATGGCGCAGGACGAAGGCCTGGACCTGGTCGAGGTCAGCCCCATGTCCAAGCCTCCCGTCTGCAAGATCATGGACTACGGGAAGTTCAAGTACACCGAGAAGAAGAAGCAGAGCGAGGCCAAGAAGAAGCAGGTGGTGGTGCAGCTCAAGGAGGTGAAGCTGCGACCGCGCACCGAGGAGCACGACTACCAGGTCAAGATCGGGAAGATCCGCGAGTTCCTGGGCGAGGCCAACAAGGCCCGCGTCACGGTGATGTTCCGCGGACGCGAGATCACCCACCGCGAGCTGGGGCAGAAGGTGCTGGAGCGGGTCATCGGCGACCTGAAGGAGATCGCGGTCATCGAGTCGGCGCCCCGGATGGAGGGGCGGCTCCTGTTCATGATCCTGGCCCCCAACCCCAAGATGCTCCAGGCGCAGCGGCAGAAGGCCCAGGCGGCGCAGGTCGCCCCGGCCGCGCCAGCGGCGGCGCCGGCAGCGAGACCGGAGGCGGCCCAGGCGGCCAGCGCGGCCCCGGCGGCCGGCTCCACCGGCGGGCCCCGCTAGCGGCGGCCGGGAGGAGAGAGGACCATCGCCATGCCGAAGCTCAAGACCAAGAGCGGCGCCAAGAAGCGCTTCCAGGTGAAGAAGGGCGGGCGGGTGAAGTTCCGCCGCGCCGGGGTGCGCCACCTGGCGACGTTCGGGAAGGCCAAGAAGCAGAAGCGCCAGCTGCGGGGGACGAGCCACCTCGCCCCCATGGACGAGAAGAAGATCAAGGAGAACTTCCCCTACGCCCGCTAGCCGCGGGGGAGGGGACCACAGGGCCCAAGCGGGGAACTCGAAGCGCGGGCGGCGCCTCGCGGCGCCGGCACCGCCTCCCGCCGGCACGAGGAGCACACCATGCGCGTCAAGAGGGGATTCAAGGCACGCCGCCGCCGCAACCGGGTGTTGAAGCTCGCCAAGGGCTTCCGCGGCCGGCGCAAGAACTGCTACAAGCGCGCCAACCAGGCCGTGGAGCGGGCGCTCGACTACTCGACCCGCGACCGCCGCCGGCGCCGGCGCGACTTCCGCTCGCTGTGGATCGCGCGCATCAACGCGGCAGCCCGGCTCAACGGCACCACCTACGCGCGCCTGGTGAGCGGCCTGCGCGCCGCCGGGGTGGCGCTCGACCGCAAGGTGCTGGCCGATCTGGCGCTGGGGGCGCCCACGGACTTCGCCGCGGTGGTGAAGGCCGCCGGGGCCTAGCCGCCGCCGTGCCGGACCTCGTCTCCGAGCTGGAGTCGCTGGCGCGGGCCGCGCGGGACGCCATCGCCACCGCCGCCGACGCCCGCGCCCTCGAGGAGCTGCGGGTTCGCTACCTGGGCAAGAAGGGCGAGCTCTCCGGGGTGCTCCGCGGCATGGGGCAGCTCCCGGCCGAGGAGCGGCCGCGGGTGGGCGAGGCCGCCAACCGGGTCCGCGACGAGGTGGAGGCGCTGCTCCTGCGGGCGCGGGATCGGCTGGCGGCCGAGGCGCTGGAGCGGGAGCTCGGGGGGACGCCCCTGGACGTGACGCTGCCCGGGCGCCGGCTGACCCAGCGCGGCCACCGACACCCGGTGACCCGCACCAGCGAGGAGATCGCCCGGATCTTCGGCCGGCTGGGGTACCAGGTGGCCAGCGGGCCCGAGATCGAGCTCGACTGGTACAACTTCGAGGCGCTCAACATCCCGCCCGACCACCCCGCCCGCGACATGCAGGACACCTTCTACGTCGACGAGGCCACCCTGGGCGGGCCGGCGCCGGGCGCGCTCCTGCGCACCCACACCTCCCCCATCCAGATCCGGGCCATGAAGCGGGCGGGGCGCCCGCCGGTGCGGGTGGTGGCCCCCGGCCGCGTCTACCGCTCCGACTACGACCAGACCCACTCGCCCATGTTCCACCAGGTGGAGGGGTTCTGCGTCGACCGGGGCATCACTTTCGCCGATCTCAAGGGCACGCTGGCGGCCTTCGCGCGGGCCTTCTTCGGGCCCGGGACCCGCACCCGCTTCCGCCCCAGCTACTTCCCCTTCGTCGAGCCCGGAGCCGAGGTGGACGTCTCCTGCTCCATCTGCGGCGGCACCGGGCGGCGAGCGCAGGGGCAGGCGGAGGAGCCTGCCCCGGAGCGAGCGGGGGGTCCGGGGGGGCAGCATCCCCCCGGTATGAATGCCGCCCGCTGCACGACCTGCAAGGGAACCGGCTGGCTGGAGGTGCTCGGCGCCGGCATGGTCCACCCCACCGTGCTGGAGAACGTGGGCTTCGACCCGCGCGCCGTCACCGGCTTCGCCTTCGGCATGGGGGTGGAGCGGCTCACCATGCTCAAGTACGGTATCGACGACCTGCGCCTCTTCTTCGAGAACGACCTCCGCTTCCTCGAGCAGTTCTGACCCACCCGCGGCGGGGCACGGGCCCCGCCCGCCGTCCACGCCACCCCATGCGCATCTCCCTTCGCTGGCTCTCCGAGTACGTCGACCTCCCGTCCCCCGAGGAGCTGGCGCAACGGCTCACCGCGGTGGGGCTGGAGGTGGAGGCGGTGGAGCAGGTGGGCCGCGAGCTGGACGGAGTGGTGGCCGCCCGCATCGTTGAGGCCAGGCCGCACCCCCAGGCCGACAAGCTCTCGGTCACCCGCGTGGACGCGGGGAGCGGCCGGGTCCTCCAGGTGGTGTGCGGCGCCCGCAACTGGCGGGTAGGCGACCTGGTCCCGTTGGCCACCGCCGGTACGCGCCTCCCGGGCGGGACGGAGATCGGGAGGGCCACCGTGCGCGGCGTCGAGTCGGAGGGGATGCTGTGCTCGCCCGGGGAGCTGGGGCTCTCCGAGGACCAGGGCGGGCTCCTCATCCTGGACCGCTCGGTGCCTCCCGGCACGCCGCTGGCACGGGCCCTCGACCTCGAGGACACGCTCCTCGAGGTGAACGTCACCCCCAACCGCCCCGATGCCCTCTCCCACCTGGGCGTGGCCCGCGAGGTGGCCGCCGCCACCGGGAAGGCGCTCCGGGCACCTCGCGCCCGCCTGGCGCAGCGGGGCCCCCCGGCCTCGCAGGCGGTGGCGGTCCGCATCGAGGCCCCCGACCGCTGCGCGCGTTACACGGCCCGGGTGATCGAGGAGGTCCGCATCGGGCCGGCGCCGGCGTGGCTCCGGCGCCGCCTCGAGTCCTGCGGGGTGCGCTCCATCTCCAACGCCGTGGACGCCACCAACTTCGCGCTGCTGGAGCTGGGACATCCCCTCCACGCCTTCGACCTCGACAAGGTGGCGGGCGCCCTGATCGTGGTCCGCGCCGCCCGGCCCGGGGAGAAGATGACCACCCTCGACGGGGTGGAGCGATCGCTCACCGCGGACGACCTGGTCATCGCCGACCGCGATCGCCCGAGCGCCCTGGCGGGCGTGATGGGCGGCGGCGATTCCGAGATCTCGCCCGGCACCACCCGCATCCTCCTGGAGTCGGCCTGGTTCCAGCCCCAGGGGGTGCGCCGGACCGCCCGGCGCCACGGCCTGCACACCGAGGCCTCCCATCGCTTCGAGCGGGGCGCCGATCCGGGGATGGTGGTGCCGGCCCTCGACCGCTGTGCCGCCCTGATCGCCGAACTGTGCGACGGGACGGTGCGCCGCGGGGTGGTGGACGCCCACCCGCGCCGCCAGCGGCCGGTGCAGGTGGCGCTCGACTGGAAGAGCCCGGAGCGGATCCTGGGAATGCCGGTGCCGCGCCGGGAGGCGCGGCGGGTGCTCATGGCCCTGGGCTTCCAGGTGGTGCGCTCCACGACCCAGGGCGCGGTCTTCCGGGTTCCCAGCTGGCGCCGCGACGTCTCGCGCCAGGAGGACCTGGTCGAGGAGATCGTGCGGCAGGGCGGCTACGACGCCATCCCCGAGACGCTTCCCTCGGCGGCCCACGAGACGGCTGGCCCGTCCCGCGAGGCCCAGCTCACGGAGCGGGTGCGCCAGGCGCTGGAGGCAGCCGGGTTCTGCGAGGCGGTGAACTTCAGCTTCGTGGCGCCGCACGATCTGGAGACGCTCGGCCCGCCGGGCGGCCCGCCCGCGATCGCCCTCAGGAACCCCATCAGCGCCGAGCTGGCGATGATGCGGACCAGCCTCGTGCCCTCGCTGCTGCGCAACGCCGGCCACAACCTGCGCCAGCGCGTGGAGGACGTGCGCCTCTACGAGCTCGCCAGCGTCTACCACCCGCGGCCGCCCGGATTTCCCGCCGACGTCCCGGCGCGCGAGGACCTGCGCCTGGCCGGGGTCATGCTGGGCCGGCGCCACCCGCCCGGGTGGGCCACCGGGCGGGAGCCGGAGCCGGCGGACTTCTACGATCTCAAGGCGGCGCTGGAGGGCGTGCTGGCCGCGGCCGGGATCGAGGCGGCCGAGTGGACCCCGGCCGTCGAGCCCTGGCTCCACCCGCGGGCCGCCGCCTCGCTCGTAGCGACCCCGGACGTCGGGCGCGAGGTGCTGGGATGGGCGGGCGAGATCCACCCCCGGGTGGCTCGCGCCTTCGACCTCCCCGGCGGCGTGCTGGCCTTCGAGCTCTCCTTCCCCGGCCTGCTGCGGCTGGCGCGGCTCACGCCGGCGCACCGGGGCGTCCCCCGCTTCCCGGCGGTGCTGCGCGACCTGGCGGTGGTGGTGGCCGACCCGGTGCCGGCGGCCCAGATCGTGGCCCGGGTGCGGGAGGAGGCGCTGGTCGAGGCGGTGACGCTCTTCGACGTGTACCGGGGGCCGCCGATCCCCGAGGGTCAGAAGAACCTGGCGCTCGCCATCCGCTACCGGGCCGCCGAGCGCACGCTCACCGACGCCGAGGCGGACGAGGTCCACGCGCGCATCGTGGAGCGGCTGCGCGCCGACCCGGCCATCCGCGCGGAGCTGCGGGCGTGAGGCGGCCCGGCCCGGGCCGGCGGAGGGCGAGCCCGGAGGAAGCCGGACCGCCCATGCCTGGAATTGACACCCGGTTGAGAATCAGCTAAGAATCCCCAGCACTTAGGAGGGGCGGCGGACCGCTCCAGCGAGGCGACCGTGACCAAGGCGGATATCATCGAGAGCGTCTACGAGAAGGTGGGCTTCTCCAAGAAGGAGGCTGCCGAGATCGTGGAGATGGTGTTCGACACCATCAAGGAGACGCTCGAGCGCGGGGAGAAGATCAAGATCAGCGGCTTCGGGAACTTCATCGTCCGCGACAAGAAGGCCCGCGTGGGTCGCAATCCCCAGACCGGGAAGGAGATCGAGATCTCCGCCCGCCGCGTCCTCACCTTCCGCCCCAGCCAGGTGCTGAAGAACGCGCTCAACAGTGCCGCGACGCCGTCGGCGCCGGCGGCCCAGGGGTAGGGCGAACGGCCGCGGGGCGAGCGCAGGCCCAGCCGGATGAGGCTGGGCCGGAGCGAGCGGGGGTCCGGGGGGGGCATCATCCCCCTGGTACGACGACGACGAGCCTCCGCCCCTCGGGTGAGCCCCTGGTGAAATCGGCGGGGGACGAGCCCCCGCCCGCGGGTGAGCCCACGGTGAAATCGGCGGGGGACGAGCCCCCGCCCTACTCGCCGAGAATCCTGTAGAGGGTCTTGCGGTCGATCCCCAGGATGTCGGCGGCGCGGCTCTTGTTGCCGCCGGTTTCGCGCAGCACCTGGCGGGCGTAGCGCTGCTCCAGCTCCTGCAGGGTGGGGCGCTCCTGGCCCACCAGGTCGGCCGCCGCCGGCTCGGAGGCCGCCCCGGAGCGGATGGCCTCCGGCAGGTCGTCGGGGAGGATCACGCCGCTCGGGTTGAGGGCCAGCGCCCGGGCGATGACGTTCTCCAGCTCGCGCACGTTGCCGGGCCAGTGGTAGGCGAGGAGCAGGTCGCGCGCCGCCGGCGAGATGGTCGCTCCCTCACCGCGGCCGTGCTTGTGGGCGAAGTGCTCGGCCAGCAACGGCACGTCCTCGCGCCGATCCCGGAGCGGGGGGATGCGGATGGCCACGACGTTGAGACGGTAGTAGAGGTCGGCCCGGAAGGCACCCTCCTTCACCGCCTGCTCCAGATCGCGGTTGGTGGCGGCTACCACCCGCGCGTCGACGGCGATGGGCTCGTTGGTGCCCACCCGGCGGATGGTGCCCTCCTGCAGGGCCCGCAGGAGGCGGGCCTGCAGGTTGGGTCCCACGTCGCCGATCTCGTCGAGGAACAGGGTGCCGCCGCCGGCCTCTTCGAACAGGCCCCGGCGCGCAGCCTGGGCGCCGGTGAAGGCGCCGCGGGCGTGGCCGAAGAGCTCCGACTCCAGCACCCCTTCGGCGATGGCGCCGCAGTCCACCGCCACGAATGGGCCCGAGGCCCGGGGCGAGCTCTCGTGGATGGCCCGCGCCACCAGCTCCTTGCCGGTGCCGCTCTCGCCCTGGATGAGGACGGTGGCGTCGGTGGAGGCCACCCGGGCGGCGGTCTTGAACACCTGAAGCATGGCCTCGCTGCGACCGACCACGTTCTCCAGCCGGTACTTGTCCCGCAGGCCGCGGCGCAGGGTGCGGTTCTCCAACGCCAGCGCCCGCTGCTTCAAGGCCCGGGCCACCACCAGCTTGATGGCGTCCACATCGTAGGGCTTGGAGAGGTAGTCGGCGGCGCCGCGGCGGATGGCCTCCAGCGCCCCGTCCACGGTGCCGAAGGCGGTGACCAGGATGACCGGCGTGTCGGGCGCCTTCTGGCGGTAGGCGTCCATCACTTGAAGTCCGTCGGCTTCGGCCATGCGGATGTCGGAGACCACCAGGTCGGGCGGGTCGCCGGCGCCAAGCGCCTCGATGGCCTCGCGCCCGTCGGAGAGGGCGGTCACCTCGTGGCCGTCCTGCCCCAGGATGCGGCTGAGCAGCTCCCGGCTCGATTGGTCGTCGTCGACGACGAGGATGCGGGCGGCCATCGGCTGGAATCCTAGCAGGCGGCGGTGGAGGGAAGCCTAGCCGGCGGCCCGCAGCGCCGGCGCCGGCACCACCAGGGTGAAGGTCGAGCCGTGGCCGGGCTGGCTCTCCACGTCGATGCGGCCGTGGAGGGCGCTGGCGATCTCCCGGCATATGGCCAGCCCCAGCCCGGTCCCCTTGCCGGGCGGCTTGGTGGTGAAGAAGGGCTCGAAGATGTGGCGCCGCTCCTCCGGCGGGATCCCCTTGCCGGTGTCGGAGACCGAGAGGGCCAGGTGGTCGCCCTGTCGGCGCGCCTGCACCGTGAGCTGCCCTCCGCGCTCCATGGCGTCGACGGCGTTGGCGATGAAGTTGGTGAGGACGTGGCGCACCAGCGAGGGATCGAGCTGGACCCGCCCCATTTCGGCCGGCACCGTCCGCCGCACCTCGATGCGCTGGCGGGCCTCGGTGGAGAGGGTGAGCGAGAGGGCCTCCTCCACCAGCGCCACCACCTCCACCGGCTCGGGGGCCGGAACCAGGGCCCGGGCCGAGTCGAGGAAGCGGCGAATGGTGGCGGTCATCCGCTTGACCTCCCCCTCCACGCCGGCGAGCTCGGCCCGCACCTGGGGCGGGCAGGCCGGGTCGCGGGCCAGCAGCTGCACCCGGCCGGAGAGGGCGTTCAGGGGGTTGCCCAGCTCGTGGGCCAGCGTCCCCGAGATCTGGCCCAGCGCCGCCAGCCGCTCCTTGGCGGTGAGGTCGCGCCGGGCCTCGACCAGGAGGTCGTTCAGCTCGGCCAGGGTCCGGTTCTTGCGGGCCAGGTCGGCGGTGGCGGCGTCGATCCTTTCTTGAAGCTCGCGGCTGAAGCCGCGGATCCGGGCCAGCATGGACTCGAGCCCGCGCGCCACCACCCCGATCTCGTCGCGGCGATCCACGCCCGGGACGCGCACCTCCTCCACGGCGCCGGACTCCACCGCCGCCATGGCGCCCGCCAGCTCCGAGAGGGGCCGGGCCAGCAGCCGCCCGAGGATGAGGGTGAAGGCCACCACCAGCAGCAGGGCGCCCAGCCCGGTGACGGCGAAGAAGACGCCGCGCTGGCTGGCGGTCAGCCGCTCCGCCTCGGCCAGCCCGGCCTCCAGGCGGATGGCGGCCACGGTGTGGGCGAAGGAGTCCTTCACCGGCAGGGTCACCTGCCAGGCCCGGGACTCGCCGTCGCCGATGAGCTCGGTCTCGGTCTGGGCCGGGAAGGGGTAGTCGCGCTGCTCGAAGGCGATCTCCTGGCCGGACGGGCCGTAGTGGACCCGCACCACGTCGTCGGGGCCGGGCCGGCGCAGCACCAGCTCGGCGGAGCGGATGCCGCGCTGGCGCCGCAGCGCCGCCACCAGCCGGTCGGCGGCGCGCGCCGCGTCCACGTCGCGCGACAGGTCCAGGTCGGCGCGGATGGAGCGGGCCACCTCCACGGTGCGGTCGCGAATGGCGGACTCCACCGCCGCCGAAGCGCCGCGGGCACCCAGGGTGGCCGCGATGCCCATGGTGATGACCAGGGTGGCGGTGAAGAGGGCGATGATCTGGAAGCGAAGGGACACTCGGTGGGAAAAGACGAAGGGGCCGACCGCGGCATCCCGCGGCCGGCCCCAAGGCTACCAGAAGACGGCGGGGAGCTACTTCTTCTCCTCGGTGGCCTTCTTCTCGGACTTCTTCGCCTTCTTCTCCTTCTTCGCGGGGGCCTTCTCCTCCTTCTTGGCGGGAGCGGCGGCCGGAGCGGCGGGCTCGGCCGGGGCAGCGGGCTTCTCCTGGGCCACGGCGGTGAGGGCGAAGGCGACGGCCACGAGGGCGCTGAGCAGCTTCTTCATTTGGTCTCTCCTGGGAGTTGGTATGAACCGAGGGCCTCGTGGCCCGCCGGCGACCGAGGATTGAGCACGCCACGTGCCAGGACCCGGGCAAGGCATCTCACAGCAATTTCGAGTCGTTGGGCGCGGCCTGGCGGAGAGGGGCGAGACCGCTGTGGAGAATCGGGACACCCGGGGACCGGCACTGGGTCAACTTGCCTCACCCGGAGGAGGCTCGCCGGCCCCTCGTCGGGGGCCCCGGCGCGTTATGAAGACCGGCCCATGGGCCGGAAGGGATCGGTCGCCCACGCCGCCTGCCTCCTCTCCGACCTCGTGGAGGGGCGGGGCAAGCTGGTTCGCCTCGGCGGGCGCGACATCGCGGTGTTCCGCGTGGGCAACTCGGTGCTGGCGGTGGAGGACGCCTGCCCGCACCGCGGCGGATCGCTCTCCTGCGGCGATCAGCGGGGCGCGGTGGTCCACTGCCCGGTGCACGCCTGGCCCTTCGACCTCCGCACCGGGCGCTGCCCCGAGGTGCCGGGGGCCTCGGTGCGCACCTACCGCGTCCGGGTGGAGGGCGATCGGGTCCGAGTCGAGCTATAACGACGGCGCATGGGGACCATCGACTACGCCGACCGCCGCAGGATGCGCCTGGAGGTCGAGTTCCACTTCGCGGCGGCCCACCGGCTGCCCCGCTACGACGGCCCCTGCCGCCGCCTGCACGGCCACAACTACGCTTTCTTCGTGGCGCTGGAGGGGGAGGTCGACCCGGGGAGCGGGATGGTCTTCGACTTCGGAGATCTCAAGGCGGTGGTGCAGGAGCACGTGCTGTCGCGGGTGGACCACCGCGACCTGAACGACGTGCTGGAGAATCCCACCGCCGAGAACATGGCCCGCTGGATCTGGGAGGTGCTCGAGCCGCGCCTGCCGGGCCTGTGCGAGGTGCGCCTCCACGAGATCCCCGACAGCTGCGTCACCTACCGGGGGCCGGGTGGCCGGCGCTAGGGCGAGGCCGCCGCGGCCGGCCGCCGCCGCCCGGGCGGTGGAGCGCTTCCTCGAGGCGGTGGGGGTCCCCACCGCCGTGCGAGCCCGCCCCGACGTGGCCGGCACCCCGGAGCGGGTGGCGGAGGCGTTCCTCACCGACCTGCTCGACGGCTACCGGCGCGATCCGGCCCAGGTCCTCTCCGAGTGGATGCCGGCCTCCTCCGGCGACCTGGTGGCGGTGACCGGCATCGACTTCCACGCCGTCTGCCCGCACCACCTCCTGCCGTACCGCGGGGTGGCGCACGTGGCCTACCTGCCGGGGCGTCGGGTGGTGGGCTTCGGCCAGGTGGCGCGGCTGGTGGACGCGCTGGCCCACCGGCTGGTCATCGAGGAGGACCTGGCCCGCCAGGTGGCCGAGGCCCTGGTGCGCCACCTGGGGGCCCGGGGCGCGGCCTGCGCCCTGGACGCCGAGCAGCTCTGCCTCACCGTCCGGGGGGAGCGCCGTCGTGGGGCGCGGGCCCA
>DASRTO010000262.1:0-2355 GCA_035655915.1 Anaeromyxobacteraceae bacterium | reverse complement strand
CTCCCAGCGAGGCGACCGAGATCGAGGACGACCCTAGCTCAGAGGACCGACGCTGAGCGCTAGAGTTCACGCCGTCGATGGTACAGGGCGCAAGGCCCCGCCCTACGGGATCATGGCGAGCGGGTACGGCCATGACGCCCTATCGCCTGGTCGCCTCGTGCTCGGCGGGGAGGTCGATCTCGGCACGGGTGGCCGCCGAGTCCCGGCGCGGCTCCAGGACCGCGATGAGCGACAGCGGCGGCAGCGGCAGCGCGCGGTCGAGGAGGCGGAAGAGCGGCGTCAGCCAGTCGACCATCTTGATCTGGAGGAGGCCGAAGTGGCGGCGCCGCATGACGCGGCCGTTCAGGAACCAGGGGAGCGAGGAGACCCGGTTGAAGCGCAAGAGCTCCTTCACCACGAAGCCCGCCTCGGCGGCCACCCGGCGCAGCGACGCCTCGGTGTAGCGGCGCTTGTGGCCCAGCACTTCGTCCAGGGTGCCGAAGTTCCAGGGGCCGGATGGGACGAGCACGATGGCGCGCCCGTCCTCGGCGAGCACGGCGCGGATGTTCTCCAGGGCGCCGCGGTCGTCGTCCACGTGCTCGACGACGTTCAGGCACACCACCGTGTCGAAGGCCCCGTCCACCCGGGGGTAGGAGGCGAGCCGGGTGACGTCGGTGTAGCGGGCGCTGAGGTAGGGGCGGTCGGCGGTGAGGTTCTCCAGGGTCTGGAGGTAGAGCGGGTTCACGTCGCTCGCCACGTAGCGGTCGCGCGGGACGAGCTCTCGGGTGAGGTTGCCGGTGCCGCTGCCGATCTCCAGGAGGCGCTGGCCGCAATAGGGACGGATGGTGTCGGCCATCCAGCGGTTGAAGCGCTGGGCGCGGCCGAGGCGCCCGAGCATGTGGCTTCCGTGCTCGTCCCGGACGTAGACCTCGTCGGAGAGGGCGAAGCGCAGGATGGCGAAGAGCGCCCGGAAGCCATCCCTCCAGCCGATCTTCTTCCCCTCCTGGTAGGTGCGGCCCGAGTAGCGGATGGGGATCTCGAAGATGCGGGCCTCGCGCTTGGCAAGCTTCACGCACAGCTCGGGCTCGAGCCGGAAGTCGTTGGAGACGATGGGGATGGAGCGCAAGAGGTCGGTGCGCACCGCCTTGTAGCAGCTCTCCATGTCCGTGAGGTTCAGGTTCGTGACCAGGTTGGTGAGGAAGGTGAGCAGCTTGTTGCCGATCTCGTGGCGGAAGAGCAGCACCCGCCGCGCCTCGCCGCCGGCGAAGCGGGAGCCGAAGACCGCGTCGGCCTTCTCCTCCACGAAGACCTTGACGATGCGGAGGATGTCCGTGGGGTGGTACTCGAGATCGGCGTCGTGGATCACCGAGAGGGCGCCCTCGGCGCGGCCGAGCGCGGTCCGAACGGCGGCGCCCTTGCCGCCGTTGCGGGCGTGGCGCAGGAAGAGCCAGTCGATCTTGCCCCGCCGGCCGCGGCCGCGCTCCGCCGCCTCCGGCTGGCCCCGGCCCGAGCCGCGTGGCGCCGGCGGGGAGGCCGGCGCCAGGGCGATGCCGCGCTCCTTCGCGAACTCGGCCAGCACCTCCGGGGAACGGTCGCGCGAGGAGTCGTCCACCACGATGACCTGCACCCGCTCCAGGTCGGGGCTCGACTCCAGGACCTCGAGGCCCGAGAGCGAGGCGGCCACCAGGTGCTGCTCGTCGTAGACCGGGACGAGGACCGAGAGGGAGGTCATGGCGCCGGCGCGGTTCTACCCCACGCCGGGACGGGTTGCACGCATCGGGCTCGGGGCCCAGCGCTGACGTCGAGGGTGCCCGGTCGTCGTCCGGTCGTCGCGCCGGCCGGGGGCATGCGCGACCAACCGGGGGTCCTGACGCTGCCGAGAATCAGCCGTGATTCGGTTGATTTTCAGCCGCCGCCGACCTGGACGGATTGCGGACCTCCGCCGTGACGTTCGGCCCGGGCTGGCGGCGCGCCCGATCGACAGCCTGTGGGGATGAAACGTGCCGCGCCGACGCGGTCTCATGCCGCCGGCGTCACGGTCTCACGGCCCCCGGTTCCGCTCGTACCACTCCACCGTCTCGCGCAGGCCGTCCTCGAAGGAGGTGGTGGCCTTCCAGCCGAACTCGCGCAGGGCCCGGGAGGCGTCCACCATGCGGCGGGGCTGGCCGTCGGGCTTGGTCGAGTCCCAGACGATCTCGCCCTGGAAGCGGCACAGCCGGGCCACGAGAGGCACCAGGTCGCGGATCTTGATCTCGAACCCCGCCCCGATGTTCACCGGCTCCGAGCCGTCGTAGCGCTCGGCGGCGGCCACCACCCCCTCGGCGGCGTCGCGGACGTGGAGGAACTCGCGGCTGGCGTTGCCGGTCCCCCACACCA
>DASRTO010000261.1:0-2022 GCA_035655915.1 Anaeromyxobacteraceae bacterium | reverse complement strand
CGCCTCAGGTACTCCGGGGAGGCGAAGTCGGACGAAGAGGACGCCTCAGGATTCGAGAAGCAGCTCGGCGGCGTTCCGGAACATGGCGTGGTCCCCGAAGGCATGCCGAAGCTCGCGCCAGTTCACCTCGAGCAGGTTGTCCTGGGGCACCACGATCCGGTCCAACTCGCCCCGCGTCACGATCGCCTCGAAGTCGCGAAGATGTTCCGGAGCGTCGGCGGAGAGCTCGAAGACCGGGACCGGAAAGTCGCTTCCGGCGAGCAACGAGCCCGCCGGCAGCTCCCTGATGTCCGGAAAGAAGCTCTTTCGGAACGGCGTGACGCAGGCCGAGACGTCGGCGAAACACTTGCCCCTGGGCCCGTCCCTGCCCGGGTACAGCTCGAGGTAGCGCTTCACGGCGGCGAAGTCCGAATGCTCGAGGAAGCCCAAAAGCCCAGAAGTGAAATACGGGAGGCCACAGTGTGCGAAGATGATGCAGGCCCCCGCCTCGAGGCCTTCGCGCAGGTTGGCCTCGACCGCTGCCATGTCAGGCGTGTACCAGCGCTTGCCCTTCTCGCGGAGAAGGTTGCGCACCCGGTCCCACGGGCTCCAGGAGAGGACGTCGTACGACCTCGCCTTCGGGTCGGTGCTCATGATGGCGTACTCGGGCCCGACGTGAAGCAGCAGCGGCAAGGGCCTTCCCCCCTTGCCGGCAGTGGCGAGAAACTTGATCGCCTCGCGGACGAGAGGGTCGGCGAGGTTGATCTGCTGCGCCGACGGGATCCACTTGAGGAGGACGGCGCCAGCGCTCGCGTAGTGCGCGACCCGGGCCTTGAACTGGGGATCGTACGGATGGACCGAGGCCCCCAGCAGCACCTTCTCGCCCGCGGCGGGCGCCAGTTGCTCCAGGATGTAGTCGTTGTCCACCCACATGTTCGACCGGTCCTCGCGCCGGTGGCCGGCCGAGTCGTAAACCGGGTCGAGGGCCAGGCAGACCACGTGATCCAGGTGGGAGCCGCTGATCGCGTCGAGCACCGTCTGGCGGAAGCTCGTGTCAGAGACTTCATCGCGCTTGATGCGTGTGTACAGCAGCATGATCCGGTACACGACCTGGCGGCGCATCCACGGCGAGATCGCGCCGTACTTCTTGAAGGCCGGGTCGTCTCCGAGCACGCCGACGTGGACGTGAGCATCGATTCGCGGTGCCGGGGCATCTGGCATGGCACGCTCCTCCCGATGGCGGCCCTGTCCCCCACCTGCCGTGGCCACACGGAGAGCGGAGGCGCCTGAAAGGCCGGCTGCTCCGGAGACGATCGGAGCGGCCGGCCCTTCAGCTCGTCCCGTCCGGGCGGAGGACGCGCGCGACTACACGAGGCCGTGCGCGACCATGGCCTTGGCCACCTTCACGAAGCCCGCGATGTTGGCGCCCACCACGTAGTTGCCCTTGGCGCCGAACTCCTCTGCGGTCTCCCAGCAGGTCTGGTGGATGTTCTTCATGATGTTGGCCAGCCGCTTCTCCGTGTACTCGAACGTCCACGAGTCGCGCGTCGCGTTCTGCTGCATCTCGAGGGCGGACGTGGCGACGCCGCCGGCGTTGGCGGCCTTGCCCGGGCCGTAGGCGACCTTCGCCTCGATGAACACCTTCACACCCTCGGGCGTGGTGGGCATGTTCGCTCCCTCGCCGACGGCGATGCAACCGTTCTTCACGAGCGTGGCGGCGTCCTTGCCGTTGATCTCGTTCTGCGTCGCCGACGGCATCGCGACCTGGCACGGGATCTCCCAGATGTTGCCGCTGTCGACGTAACTCGCGTGCTTGTGGACGTCGACGTAGTCCCGGATGCGGCGCCGCTCGCGTTCCTTGAGCTGTTTCACGAGCTCGAGGTCGATCCCCTTCTCGTCGTGGACGTAGCCGTTCGAGTCGGAGCAGGCGACGACCCTGCCGCCGAGCTGGTGGATCTTCTCGATGGTGTAGATGGCGACGTTGCCGGCGCCCGAGACGACGCAGCGCTTCCCGTCGAACGAGTCCTTGCGGACCTTCAGCAT
>DASRTO010000260.1:0-4824 GCA_035655915.1 Anaeromyxobacteraceae bacterium | reverse complement strand
CGGCGGCCTCGGCCGCCAGCTCGGCCAGGCGCGTTTCCTTGCCGGCGAGGCGCGCCTCCCAGGCGGCAATGCGGGCCCGGGTCTCGTCGGTCGCGTCCGCCTGACGCTCCGCCAGCACCCGCCGCAGATCGATCACCTCGGCCTGGAGTGTCGGCAGCTCGGGCGGGCTCCGGGCGGCCCGGAGCGCCTCGGCCGCCGCCACCGCCGCGTCGGCCAGCGGACGGGGCGGCAGGCCCACCAGCGTCACGCCCGAGAGGCGGGTGGCCCGCTCCCCGCACAGCGCCAGGTACCAGGCGGCCTCCGGGGCGCCGGCCAGCGAGCCGTCCAGGATCACCTCCGGCTCGCGCCCCTCCTGCCCGGCCGGCCCCAGCACCCAGCCCACCATGGCCGACTGGGTGGCGAGCTCCACCACCGGGAAGTGGGCGGTGAGCGCCTCGATGAAGGGCCCCCAGGCCGGCACCTCGCCGTCGGCGGGAGGGCGGGTCCCGGCGAGGGCCGAGAGCCCGGCGCCGCCCACGGCCGGCAGCGGCGCCACCAGGATCCCCAGCCTGGCCAGCAGGGCCTTGAGCTCGGCGACGCGGCCGGGCTGGCCGGCGAGGTGGCGTCCGTCGGCGAGGAGGATGAGGTCGAAGGCGCCGCGGGCCAGCTCGGGGATCCGGATCTCCAGGAACTGGACGAAGGGGTGGCCGCACTCGGCCCGGGCCCGCGCCAGTGCCTCGGGGTCGTCGTCCACCGAGACCACCGCCGCCGCGCCGTGCTCGGCGAGGTAGAGCGCCGAGGCCCCCTGGGTGGCGGCGGCGGCGCCGATCTCCAGCACCCGCCGGCCGCGGAGGAGCGGCTCGAGGAAGCTGTAGCGCGGCAGCAGCTCCGCCGCGCCGCCTGGCGCGTAGAAGGAGCGGATGCCACGACGAAAGCACCCCTGCCCCGTGGCGTCGAGGGGGCCGCGGGTGGGCGCAGGTGGTCGGGCGTGGGATGCGCGATCAGTGCCGCGCCGGCGAGCCCGCAGCCCGCGCCAGGAGGAAGCGCGCCATGGCGGTGTCGACGCTGGAGACGTGGTCTACCAGCCAGTCCTCGATCCAGCGCGCCAGGGTCGCCGGCTCGACGCCCGGGCCGCGCCGCTTCTCCTGGTCCCTGGTCATGCGCAGGATGTCCCGCATGAAGCGGTCGTGCTCGGCCTTGTGGCGCCTGAGCCCCGGGTAGGCGGCCGCCCGCATGGCCTCCTCCTCCTCGTCGAAGTGGGTCACCGCGTAGGCGCGCAGGTACGAGAGCAACATCCCCACCTCCTGCCGCGAACGTCCCTGGAGCCCGTCGGCGAAGGCTCGGGCCCGGCGGAACAGCTCCTTGTGCTGCGCGTCGATGTCGGCCAGGCCGACCGACAGGGCCTTGGTCCAGCGGATGGCCATGTGAATCCTCCCGGGACCCGGGAGGGTGGCACAGACCCGGGCCGCGCGGGAAGGGGCGGCGTCCCTTTCGGGGCAGGAGGGATCGGGCCGCTTCCGGTTCCTCTGACGAAAGTGGTTACTGTCGGCGCGCCGTTCCCCCCGCGATCGCTTCATAGGAGGTCAGCCATGCAGAGGTCGCTCCTCGCATCAATCATCTCGCTCGCGGTGCTCGCCGCCGGGTTCCCGGCCCGGGCCGCCCAGGGCACCCTCAAGATCGGCGCGCCGCAGCCCATGACCGGTCCGGACGCCCCCTTCGGCGACAAGTTCAAGAAGGCCTACTCGCTGGCGGTGGAGGAGATCAACGCCGCCGGCGGCGTGCAGGGCAAGAAGCTGGAGGTGATCCTGGAGGACCACCAGGCCAAGAATGCCCTGGCCGCCACGGTGGCCGAGAAGCTCATCACCCAGGAGAAGGTGCTCATCCTCACCGGTGGCCGCGCCTCGGGGCAGGCGGTGGAGATCGCCTCGGTGGCCCAGCGGCTCAAGACGCCCTACCTGGTGGACCACCCCTCGGCCGACATCATCACCGCCAAGGGCTTCGAGTGGGTGTTCCGCAACAACCCCACCGGCTCCATCTACCCCCAGGCCTTCAACAAGTTCATCTCCGAGGTGCCGGGGGCCATGCCCAAGTCGGCGGCGGTGGTCTACGACAACACCGTCTTCGGCAAGACCATCGCCAACTCGGCCATGGTCTTCCTCAAGTCCAAGGGCGTGCCCATCGTGAACGACGAGGCCTACCCGGTGAACACCCTGGACTTCAAGCCCATCGTCACCAAGGTGAAGGCCAACAACCCCGACTTCGTGCTCATGGTGGCGGTCTCCACCACCGACGCCATCCTGCTCACCCGCCACGCCAAGGAGATCGGCCTCAAGCCCCGGGCCTACGTGGGCTTCGGCGGCGGCTTCGGGGTGGCCGACTTCGCCGGGCAGCTCGGGCCCCTGGCGCAGAACGTCTTCTCTTCGGCGGCGTGGTCGGGCAACCCCAACGACCCGGCTACCAAGGCCTTCTACGACAAGTTCCACGGAAAGTACGGCATCTACCCGAAGGAGCACGAGGTGGAGGGGTACGCCGCCATCTACATCATCGCCGACGCCCTGAAGCGTGCGAAGCTCGGCGGCAGCCTGGAGGCCGACCGCGAGGCCATCCGCCAGGCGCTGCTCAAGACGGACATGACCACCGTCTTCGGCAAGGTGAAGTTCGGCAACTACAAGGGGCCGCTGGGCGACGGGTACACCAACCAGAACGTGTACTCGCCCGAGCACTCGGTGCTGGCACAGTGGAAGGAGGGGAAGCTCCAGAACGTCTGGCCCAAGCAGAACGCCGAGATCGCCTACACCTTCCCCGACGTGATGTGAGGCGGGCGGGAGGGGCCCCGGGGCGGTGGAGACCTTCGTCCAGAGCCTGGTGAGCGGCGTGCTCACCGGGTCCCTCTACGCCATGATCGGCGTGGGGCTGACGGTCATCTTCGGGGTGATGCGCATCATCAACCTCGCCCACGGCGAGATGGTGATGCTGGGGATGTTCGGCGCCTACTGGTCGTGGACGCTGTGGCGGATCGACCCCTTCGTCTCGGCGGTCCTGTGGGTGCCGCTGCTGTTCCTGGCAGGGATGCTCGCCTACCGGTTCCTGGTGGCCCCCATCGTGCCCGGCGGCGAGCTCAACACCCTCCTCTACACGGCCGGCCTCTCCCTCCTCGTCGCCAACCTGGCGCTCCTGTTCTGGACCGGCGACTACCGCACCCTGAACCTCCCCTACGCCGTGCAACCGCTGCGGCCGCTGGGGATCTCGGTGCCGGTCCCGCTCTTCGTGGCCTTCGTGCTGGCGGCGCTGCTGACGCTGGGGCTGTACCTCTTCCTCGCCCGCACCGACCTGGGGCGCGCCGTGCGCGCCACCAGCCAGGACCGCGAGGCGGCCGCCCTCATGGGCATCGACGTGGACCGCATCGCCACCCTCACCTTCGGCCTGGGCACGGCGCTAGCCGGGGCGGCCGGGGTGCTGCTCGTCCCCTCGCTGTACCTCTACCCCACCGTCGGGGAGATCCTGGTGGTGAAGTGCTTCGTCATCGTGGTGCTGGGAGGCCTCGGCTCCATCCCCGGCGCCATCGCTGGGGGGGTGCTGCTGGGGCTGGTCGAGTCCCTGGGCGCGGTCTACGTCTCGGTGGCCTACAAGGACACCATCGGCTTCGTCATCTTCCTGCTGGTGCTGCTCTTCCGGCCGCAGGGGCTCTTCGGGAGCCGGGCATGAGGCGCGCCCTGCCCGTCGCCGCGGCCCTGCTGCTGCTCGGGGTGCCGCTCTTCGTCTCGAACCAGTTCCTGCTCCACCTGGGCGTCTCGGTGCTGCTGTGGACCACCCTGGGGGTGGCCTGGAACCTGCTTGGCGGGTACGCCGGCCAGGTCTCCTTCGGCCACGCCGCCTTCTTCGGCGTGGGCGCCTACACCACCATGATCCTCTACCTCTCGTGGGGGCTGCCGCCCTGGTGGGGCATGTTCCTGGGCGGGGCGGCCGGGGCCATGCTGGCCCTGCCCATCGGCCTCACCTGCTTCCGCCTGCGGGGGCCGTACTTCTCGCTGGCGACCCTGGCGGTGGCCGAGATCGTCCGGCTGGTGGCGCTCAACTGGGAGAGCCTCACCGCCGGCCCGGTGGGGCTGCTCATCACCGCGCTGCCGCCGGTGAGCCTCCTCGGGCGCGCCGTGAACTGGGAGCGCAAGGAGGCGTTCTTCGCCATCGCCGCGCTGGTGGCGATCGGGGCCATGCTGGCCGCATGGGGGCTCACCCGGGCCCGGCTGGGCGGATACCTGCTCGCCATCCGCGAGGACGAGGACGCCGCCGAGGCGGTCGGCATCGACACCGCCCGCTCCAAGGTGGCGGCGCTCATGGCCTCGGCCTTCCTGGCCGGGGTGGCCGGCGGCTTCTACGGCCTGTACTACCGGTACGTCGATCCCGACGCGGTCTTTCCCATCTCGCTTTCGGTGGAGATGGTCTTCATCGCGGTGGTGGGCGGGCTGCGCACCGTGGCCGGGCCGGTGGTGGGGGCGGTGTTCCTCACCACCATGGCCGAGCTCTTCCGCGAGCGATTCACCGTCGGCCACCTGATCTTCTACGGGCTGTTCATGATGATCGTCATCCGCTGGTTGCCGGAGGGCATCTGGGGGCGCGCCCTCCGCCTCCTCCCGCGCCGCCTCGGGTCCTGACCATGGCGCTGCTCGAGGTCGCCCACCTCACCCGCGACTTCGGCGGCCTTCGGGCCGTCTCCGATCTCTCCTTCGAGGTGCGGGCGGGGGAGATCCTCGGCCTCATCGGCCCGAACGGCGCCGGCAAGACCACCGTCTTCAACCTGGTCACCGGGTTCATCCGGCCCAGCGCCGGCGAGGTGCGGCTCGACGG
>DASRTO010000259.1:0-3706 GCA_035655915.1 Anaeromyxobacteraceae bacterium | reverse complement strand
AGCGCCATCGTCGACCGGGCCTTCGCCGAGGGATGGGTGGAGCCGGACCGGCCGCAGACCCGCACCGGGAAGAAGGTGGCGGTGGTGGGGAGCGGACCGGCCGGGCTGGCCTGCGCGGCCCAGCTCAACAAGGCCGGCCACTGGGTGACGGTGTTCGAGCGCGCGGACCGTCCGGGCGGCCTCTTGATGTACGGCATCCCCAACATGAAGCTGGACAAGGGGGTGGTCCACCGGCGGGTGCGGATCATGGCCAACTCCGGCATCCGCTTCATCACGGGCAACGAGGTGGGCAGGCACATCCCCACCCGTCGCCTGCTCAGCGACTTCGACGCGGCGGTGCTGTGCATCGGCGCCACCAAGGCGCGCGACCTGCCGGTGGAGGGGCGGCAGCTCAACGGCATCCACCTGGCCATGGAGTTCCTCTCCGCCAACACCACCAGCTTGCTCAACTCGGGCCTCGCCGACGGAGACTACATCTCGGCCCGGGACCGCCAGGTGGTGGTCATCGGCGGCGGCGACACCGGCACCGACTGCGTCGGCACCTCCATCCGCCACGGGGCCAGGAGCCTCACCCAGCTGGAGATCCTGCCCCGCCCCCCCGACCAGCGCGCGGCCGACAACCCGTGGCCGCAGTGGCCCAAGGTCTACCGGGTGGACTACGGCCAGGAGGAGGCCGCGGTCCTGTGGGGAAAGGATCCGCGCCGCTTCTGCATGAGCACCAAGCGCTTCGAGGGGGACGATCAGGGGCGGGTGAAGGCCCTGCACGTCTGCCAGGTGGAGTGGGCCAGGGGTCCGGACGGCCGCTTCGGGCCGCGCGAGGTGCCGGGGACCGACGAGGTCATCCCGGCCGACCTGGTGCTCCTGGCGCTGGGCTTCGTGGGGCCGGAGCGGGAGGGGCTGATCGCCGAGCTGGGCGTGAAGCTCGACGAGCGCGGCAACGTCTGGACCGACGAGGAGAAGATGACCAGCATCCCCGGGGTGTTCGCGGCCGGCGACGCGGCGCGCGGGCAGTCGCTGGTGGTGTGGGCCATCCACGAGGGACGGCGGGCCGCCCGCGGGGCCGACCGCTACCTCATGCAGGGCGAGAGCTACCTGCCGGGGTAGGGCGTGCCATGGTGAAGCTCCTCCTCTTCCTCCTCCTTCTGGTGGTCTGCTGGCCGCTGGCCCTGCTGGCGCTCGTCCTCTACCCGCTGGTGTGGCTGCTCTCCATCCCCTTCCGGCTGGTCGGCATCGCGGTGGACGGGGTGCTGGAGCTGGTGAAGGCGGTGATCTTGCTGCCGGCGCGGATCCTGTCGCTGGGGAAGGGGAAGACGTGAAGCGGCACGGGTCCGGCCTGGCGTCAGCCGGCGGTGCAGGTCGCGGCGACGGAGGTGGGGAGCATGAGCAGGGTCCCGAACGCCTGGTCGACGTCTACGTCCACCCCCCTTTGACCACCGCCCCATCCGGAGCCCGGCGGGGCGATGTGCTGCCGGCGCGTCGGGGCTAGACTGTTCCGGCTCCGCCCTTCACGGAGCGAGGAGGGCCACAATGAAGCCCACCGCCATCCCGTTGCTCGTCCTGCCCCTGGCGCTCGCCCTGGCCGTGGTGGCCGGCTGCAAGGGCGAGAAGAAGCCGTCGCCGCCGCCCCCGCCGCCGAGCCGGCCGGTCGAGAGGCCCAAGGCGGTCGCCCCGGAGCCGGCGCCCGCGCCGCCCCGGAAGGAGCGGACCGGCGGCAAGGTGGTGAAGTCGGTGACCACCACCCAGGGGAAGCTCACCGTGGTCCGGTACGGGAAGGGCGGCAGCGCCGAGTACGCGCTGATGCTCGGGTCCCGCACGCTGGTGGAGCCGGAGCAGCGCCCAATCGAGGTGGCCGGCTCCCGGCCGAAGGGAAAGGCAAACCTGGTGCTGCTGCGCTTCCCGCGCAAGGCCAAGGACTGCCCGGCCCGCTTCCGGGTCGCCGACCTCGCCAAGGGCAAGGACCCGAGGGTCTCCGACGAGTTCGGCAACTGCAGCGCCAGGCCCAAGGTGAGCGCCGCCTCGGGCGGGTGGAAGCTGGCCTTCCCCAAGGCGGGGAGCTTCAAGGCCAAGACCTGGACCTACTCGAACGGCGAGCTGCGCGAGGCCGGGCAGAAGAGTCCGCCGGGGCCGGTCGGATACACCGGCCCGGTGTAGCCGCGCGCCCGGGCCGGCCCGCGTCTCATGGCCGTGCCCGCACGCGTGGAGCCGGGGCGGCTACGGGCTCAGCTGGCCTCGACCCGCGGCAGGAAGACCGTGAAGGTCGAGCCGCGCCCCGGGGCGGTGCGGACCATGACGCGCCCTCCGGCCTGGGCCACCACCTCGTGGACGATGGCCAGCCCGAACCCGCCCTGCCCGCCCTCCTTGGTGGTGAAGGAGGGCTCGAAGATGTGGCGGCGGACCTCGTCGCTCATGCCGGCGCCGCCGTCGCTCACCGAGAGCGTCACCCAAGCCCCCGGCGGCACGCCGTTCCGGGCCTCGGGGCCCTCGGCCCGGACGTCGGCGTTCTGGAGCCGCAGGACCGCGGAGCCACCGTCCGGCATGGCGTCGCGCGCGTTCACGAGGAGGTTCAGCACCACTTGCTCCAGTTGCGAGGGGTCGATCTGCACCTGGCCGGGCGCCCCGTCGCGCTCCACCACCACTCGCACCCGCGGGCCGGCCAGCCGCCGCAGGATGGCCTCCATCCCCCGCAGCACCTGCGCCGGGGCCACCAGGCGCGGGTTCGCGGGCTGGCGGCGGGCGAAGGTGAGGAGCTGACGCACCAGGGCGGCCGACCGCTCGGCGGCCGCGTCCACCTCGTCGAGCTCCGCCGCCGGCACCCCGGGGCGGCGGCGCAGGAGCGCGGCGTTGGCCTGGATCACCGTGAGCAGGTTGCCGAAGTCGTGGGCCACCCCCCCGGCGAGGCGTCCCAGGGTCTCCAGGCGCAGGGCCTCCGCCCGGGTGGCCTGCGATTCCAGGGACGCCTGGCGCCGCTGAGCCTCGAGCCGGTCGCGGTGTCGGGCCGCCACCAGCATGAGCGGCGAGAAGACCAGGTGGAACATGAGCGGCGGGACCAGCCGCGAGGAGACCCGCAGCTGCGGGACGGCCACCGCCATGGCCAGGATGCCGGCGAGGCCCAGCGCCGCTACCGCGGCGGTGTCCCGCAGCGAGAGGAAGACGCTGGCGAGGAGCACCGACAGCGCCATGAAGGCGTACCAGACGCGGTCGTCGGGGTTGGCCGCCACCACTGCCAGGCAGGCGCCGATGGGGGCCAGCGCGGCGATGGCGCCGCCGATGCGGTAGTGCCGGGTGCGGCTGACGGCGTAGGCCGCCGCCAGCACGCCCAGCGCCAGGGACATGATGGCGAAGGTCGGCCAGAAGCCGGGCACCAGCGCCAGCTGGATGAGGCCCGAGAGGAGGCCGGCCACGACGATCACCGCCAGGATCCCGGCCAGGAAGCGGGCCCGCAGGCGGTCGGCCACCTCCGTCAGCACCGGCGAGGGCGAGACCAGCGCCTCCCAGGCCCGGATGAGCACCGGAGGGGCCAGGTCCTCGGTCTTCACCGTCGCCGATGGCTCCCCCACGGGGAGCATCATGTCGCCAGGGGCCGGTGCTGGGAAGGGGGCCTGGGCATGGAGGCGCGGCCGCTAACCGCCGATCCCCATCATGGGCAAGAGCACCAGCCTGGCGCCGGCCTCGTCCATGTGGTGGCGCGGCGCCTTGAGCCGCAACG
>DASRTO010000258.1:0-2750 GCA_035655915.1 Anaeromyxobacteraceae bacterium | reverse complement strand
CAAGCGCGCGCTGGCGGGCGAGGTGACCGGCGTCATCAAGTCGAGCTGGTGAGGGAGGACGCGATGAGCTTCACCGATCCCATTGGCGACATGCTGACGCGCATCCGCAACGCGTCCTCGGCCCGGCACGAGAAGGTGCTGGTCCCTGCCTCCCGCCTGAAGCTCCGCATCGCCGAGGTGCTGAGGGCGGAGGGGTTCATCAAGGACTTCGTGGTGCACCAGGACGACGTCCGACAAGGGGCCATCACCATCCTGCTCAAGTACACCCCGGAGCGCGAGCCGGCCATCAACGACATCAAGCGGGTGTCCAAGCCCGGCCTCAGGCGCTACGTGGCCACCGGCTCCATCCCGCGGGTCCTCAACGGCATGGGCATCGCCATCCTCTCCACCTCCAAGGGCGTGATGGTGGACCGCGAGGCCCGCAAGCAGAAGGTCGGCGGCGAGCTCATCTGCACGGTCTGGTAGGAGGGGCGCCATGTCCCGCGTCGGCAAGATCCCCGTCAAGATCCCGGAGAAGGTCAAGGTGGCCGTGGACGGCACCACCGTGAGGGTGGAGGGCCCCAAGGGGAAGACCGCCTTCGCCTTCAACCCGTGCATGAAGGTGGAGGTGCAGGGCGGCGAGGTGAAGGTCGCCCGCCCCGACGACTCCCGCCTCGCCCGGGGGTTGCACGGCCTCACCCGCAGCCTGGTGAAGAACGCCATCCAGGGCGTGACCCGGGGCTACGAGCGGTCCCTGGAGATCAGCGGGGTGGGCTTCAAGGCCGAGCTCCGGGGGAAGGAGATCAACTTCACCCTGGGTTTCTCGCACCCCGTGGTCTTCAAGCTCCCGGAGGGCGTCACCGCCGAGGTCGATCCCAAGCAGACCAAGGTGGTGGTACGGTCGGCCGACAAGCACCTGCTGGGCCTCACCGCCGCCAAGATCCGCTCCCTGCGGCCGCCCGAGCCCTACAAGGGCAAGGGGGTGAAGTACGCCGAGGAGACCATCCGCCGCAAGGAGGGCAAGACCGGCGCCGCCTAGGCGGCCCGCTCATGCGGCGGCCGGGCACCCGCCGCCGCACGGAGGAACCCCATGTCCGAGAAGATCACCCCCCGCCAGAAGCGCAAGGCGCGCATCCGCAAGAAGATCGCGGGCACCGCCTCGCGGCCCCGCCTCAGCGTCTACAAGAGCCTCAACCACACCTACGCCCAGGTGGTCGACGACTCGACCGGCCGCACCATCGCCTTCGTGGGGACCAACGCCAAGGGGCTCAAGGACTCGGTGAAGGACCAGAAGAAGACCGAGGCCGCCAAGAAGGTGGGGGCGGCGGTGGCCAAGGCGGCCATGGAGAAAGGCGTCACCCAGGTGGTGTTCGACCGCAACGGCTTCGACTACCACGGCCGCATCGCGGCGGTGGCGGAGGCGGCCCGCGAGGCCGGCCTCAAGTTCTAGGAAGGGAATCGAATGGCGGCTCCTATCAACGCGAACGAGCTCGAGCTCCAGGACCGGGTGGTCCACATCAACCGCGTCGCCAAGGTGGTCAAGGGCGGCCGGCGCTTCAGCTTCTCGGCCCTGGTGGTGGTGGGCGACGGGCAGGGGCACGTCGGGGTGGGGCTGGGCAAGGCCAACGAGGTCCCCGAGGCCATCCGCAAGGGGGGGGAGCAGGCCAAGAAGAACCTGTTCCGCATCCCGCTGGCGGGCACCACCATCCCGCACGAGGTGGTGGGGCACTTCGGCTCGGGCCAGGTGCTGCTCAAGCCCGCCGGCGAGGGCACCGGCGTCATCGCCGGCGGCACGGTGCGGGCGGTGCTGGAGTCGGCCGGCGTGCGCAACGTGCTCACCAAATGCCAGGGCTCCCGCAACCCGCACAACGTGCTCAAGGCGGTGGTGGCGGGACTCCGGCGGCTGCGCGCTCCCGAGGAGGCCGCGCGCCAGCGCGGCAAGGAGCTGGCGGAGATCCAGGGCTGACCAGCACGAGGAAGCGACCATGACCGCCATCAAGGTGAAGCTCGTCCGCGGCCTGGCCGGCTGCCCCGCCACCCACCGGGTGGTGGTGCGCGGCCTGGGCCTGGGCAAGCGCGACTCGACCCGGCTGCTCCCCGACACCCCGGCCACCCTGGGGATGATCGACAAGGTATCGTACCTCGTGGCCTGGGAGCGCGTGGATGCCGCGCCGCCCCCGGGGCGGGCCGCCCGCAAGGCGGCCGCGGCCAAGGCCCGTTAGGAAGGAAGGAGAGTTCCGATGTCGTTGAGCCACCTCAGGGCGCCGCGGGGCGCCAGCCGCCGCCGGACGCGGGTGGGGCGCGGGCAGGCCTCCGGGCTGGGCAAGACCGCCGGGCGCGGCGGCAAGGGGCAGAAGGCCCGCACCGGCAACATGCACTTCGAGGGCTTCGAGGGCGGCCAGATGCCGCTGCAGCGCCGCCTGCCCAAGTTCGGCTTCGTCCCCCTGGCGCGGCGCGAGCTGGAGGAGGTGCAGGTGGCGTCGCTCGGGGCGCTGCCCGCCGGCTCGGTGGTGGACGCCGGCTCGCTCGAGGCCGCCGGCCTCATCCGCGGCCGCGGGGACGGCGTGGTGGTGCTCGGCACCGGCGAGCTCGCCGGCGCGCTCACCGTCAAGGCCGACCGGGTCACCGCTGGCGCCCGCGCCGCCATCGAGAAGGCGGGCGGCAAGGTCGAGGTCCTCCCCCGGCCGCAGACCCTGGCCGAGAAGGCCAAGGCGGCCAAGGCCGGCGAGGTGGCGGCCAGGGCCGAAGCCAGGGCCGCGGCCAAGGCAGCC
>DASRTO010000257.1:0-2971 GCA_035655915.1 Anaeromyxobacteraceae bacterium | reverse complement strand
CGAGCCCCCGCCCTACTCCGGAGCCGGGCGGCGCTCCTTCTCGCCGGGCTCGACCGGGGCGCGTTCGTCGAGGAGCTGCAGGGCGATGGTGAGCGCCTTGCGGGTCTTCTCGCGCAGCTTCTCGTCGCTCTTGATCTTCTGGTAGGCCTTGACCACCCGCTCCTCGTGCTTGGCGGTGGCCGCCTCGAGCTCCTGCACCCGGTGCCGCAGGTCGGCGTTGTGCTTCTCGGACTGGCCGCGGGCGCCCTCGACCTCGCCGCGCGCCACCAGGAGCTCGTTCTTCAGATCCTCCAGCTCCCGCTCCAGGGCGGCCAGGCGCCCGGCGGTCTCGGCCGCGGCGGCCTCCTTCTCCGAGGCGGTGCGCTCGGCCTCCTCGACGCGGGCGCGCAGCTCCTCGACCTCGCGCTCGGCGCCCTCGCCCTTCTCGGTGGCGCGCCGCGTCTCCTCGCGCGCGTTCCTGAGATCCGTCTCGAGCCGCTTCACGGTGGCCGACATGCCGTCGAGCTTGGTCTTCTGCAGCTTCAGGTCGCCCTCGCGCTCCCTGGCCTGCCGCTCGGCGCGCGCGGTGGCGGCGCGGGCCTCCTCCAGCTCCCGGCGCAGCGCCTCGGGTTCGCGCCCGGCCTCGTCGCCGTCGCCGGACCGGGCCTCCTCGCGCGGGGGCGGCGCCACGAAGGCGGGCGCGGGCGGCGGAGGCGGCGCGCGGCGCGCCGGCTCCTCGCCCAGGAGCGGGATTCCGGCGGCCCGGAGCAGGTCCGAGCTGGCGGCACGGGGGGCGGGTGGGGAGGGGGGCTCGTCGAGGACCGCGGCGCCGGAGACCGGCTCGTCGCCGGCGGAGAGGGCGTCCAGGGCCGCGTCGGCCTCGTCGCCGAGCGCGTCGATCTCGGTGGGGGAGGCCGCGGCGCCGGGCTCGGGGAGCGACTCGGCCGCGGCGGCGATCTCCTCCTCCTGCACCGGCGTCTCGGCGGGGCGCTCCTCCTGGCGCGGGGCCGGCGGCGCGGCGATGCTGTCGAAGGCGTCGTCCAGGAGCTTCAGGTCCTCGTCCTCGGCGGGGAGCTGGGCCGCCCCGCGCGGCGGCGCCGGCGGGGACTGCTCGTCCAGGATCTCGGCGCCGGGCTCCAGGGCCCCCAGGGCCTCCAGCTCCACGTCGGCGAGAGTGACCACCTCCTCCTCGGGTGCCTCCGGCGCCCCCAGCAGGGGGGCGAGGCGCGAGAGCAGGGCGGCACCGTCGAAGGGCTTGATGAGGTAGTCCTCGGCGCGGGCCCTCAGCTTCTTGTGCTGCTCGAAGGTCTCCGGCGTGGCCTCGGCGCTGGTGATGACCAGGGGAATGCCCTTGAGCTCCTCATCCTTCTTGAGCCGGTTGCAGATGGAGTAGCCCGACATCCCGGGCAGCTCCACGCAGAGCACGATGGCGTCGGGGCGGAGGTCCCGGGCCGCGTCCAGTCCTTCCTTGCCGTCGGCGGCGACCTGGGTCTGGAAGCCCTTGCTCTCCAGCGCGCCGGACAGCTGGCGCGCGAAGGTGGCGTCGCTCTCGATGAGCAGGACCTTCTTGGGCATCGGGCCTTCCGGGGGCCCGCTCCCGCGGCGCGCACCCGTCGAAAAAGATTCGGGGAAATCCTAATCCCCAGCCCGGCGGGCTGTCAAAATCGGCGTCGCGCCGGCGCCCCGAGGAGGGGCGCTACCGCGCCGTGGCGCTCCGCGCCGCCTCGACCATCTGGGCGAGGTCGGCGGCATCCAAGTCGGAGACCAGGGAGTAGACCATCTGGTGCTCGCGCCACACGGCCACGTTGTAGCCGCGCGCGTTGAGCACGCGCACCGGCGGCGCGCCGGGGCGGACCATCTCGCCCAGTTCGGAGAGGCGGTTGCCCCGGTCGGCCACGATGAAGAGACCCATCTGGCCCCGGGGCGACTGGTAGCGCATGTAGGCACAGGGGCGATCGCCCAGGTGCGCCGCCCGCGCGCCCACCAGTCTCACGCCCTGTCCCTCGAAGCGCGGGGGACGCGGGTTGAACTCCAGGACGTGGGCCAGTGCCGCCGGAATGGCCTCTGGGCCCACCGCGGCCGCGGAGATCTCCAGCGGGAGGTCGCGGGCGTGCTTCAGCACCGCCTCCTCCACCAGCGGATCGGTCCCGCCGTGGGTCGCCAGCACCACCAGCACCCCGGCCGCCGCCGCCGCCAGCGTCGCCAGCGGCACCGGCGCCAGGAGGCGGCGCCACAGCGGTACCGGCGGCCGGTCCAGCGCCGCCGTGATCCGCTCGCACAGGGACTCCGGGGCGGTGCCGGCGGCCGTGCCCGGGCCCATGGCCTCGCGAAGCTTGGCCCGCAGGAGCGCCCGCTCGCGGCCGCGCCGTTCGGACAGGAATCGGCAGGCCGGGCACGCCTCCTGGTGGCCCAGCACCTCCGTCTGGTCGCGCGCATCCAGCTCGCCGTCGAGCCAGGGGTCGACGAGCCGCAGCATCTCGCCGCAGGTCATCCTGGTCTCGCCGTGGGGTCCCATCGCCGTGCCGCCTGTCACGATCCCTGGCTGCGCTTGCGCCGCCAGGCGGCGAGGTCGATGCTCTCGCCTTCCTCTACTCCCTGCAACACCCCGGAGGCCGCGGCGTATTCCGCGAGCTCGCGCTGCAGCAGGCGCCGTCCCCGGAAGAGGCGGCTCATCACCGTCCCCACCGGGACGTCGAGGATGTCGGCGATCTCCTTGTAGGAGAAGTCCTGCAGGTCGGCCAGGATCACCGCCAGGCGAAAGTCCACCGGGATGGAATCGATGGCCTCCAGCACGTCGTCGGAGAGCACCCGGTCGAGGAGGTACCGCTCGGGGTCGGCCGACTGCTCGGCGGCCTCCCGCGAGGAGACCCGCTCCTGCACCGAGTCCCGGTCCTCGCCCTCGACGATGCTCCGCTCCCTGGAGACGCGGCGGTAGCGGTTGATGAAGGTGTTGGTGAGGATCTTGAAGAGCCAGGCCTTGAAGTTGGTGCCG
>DASRTO010000256.1:0-4180 GCA_035655915.1 Anaeromyxobacteraceae bacterium | reverse complement strand
GGCGGTCCCCGCTGAGGCCGGGCGCAGCCCCTTACAGTTGACCCTCTGCGGCGGCGATGCTACCTATCGCCTCCCCGCTTTCCCCGGGGCGTAGCGCAGCCTGGTAGCGCACTTGCTTGGGGTGCAAGTGGTCGCTGGTTCAAATCCAGTCGCCCCGACCATCCAAGCCCCCGGAAACATCGGTTTCCGGGGGCTTCTCTTCCTTTCAGGAATCCCGGCCGGCCGCGACCGGCAATCGCGGCGGCATGCCGTCCACCTCGACGAGCGGCTCGTCTCCATCGGCCTCCACGAACGAGAGCTTGAGCTGCTTTCCGAGCGCCGGACCCACCTTGCGCAGCGTCTCCCACCTCGGCGTCCGCTGGTCGAGGCCGCGCTCCATCCGGGCGATCATCGGCTGCTCACGCCGACCATCCTGGCGAGCTGGGCCTGCGTGAGCCCCGCCTGCTCGCGCATGCTGCGAACGACGACCGCCACCTCGTGGACGAGGCGGCGCTGCTCGAAGTGGTGCCGAAACTCGGCATCCTCGATCTGCTTCCCCAGGTAGGCGTCGAGCGCTACCCCGCTAGCTCGCTTCGTCTTCTTCGTCGTCCGGTGCGCCATCGTCGTCACCTCACAGCTTCCTCATGCGTGTGCGCGGGCGGCCTCGATACCCGCGTCCTGGTCGTGCTTCTTGCAGACGTGGAGCGGGTGCAGGACGCGGTGCGGTTGTAGCTCCCTCCACGAGAGCCCGAGGTCGAGGTCGCCCGGCCCTCTACGACGCAGGCTTCCCCTTGCTCGCCAGGATCGCGGCCTCGATGAGCCGCCGGGCGTCGCCGCTGGGGTCCGTGATGCGCACGCCCACGCTGGCGCGAAGGTTGATCCGAGGGTCGCCCGGTTTCACCCAGACCACCTCGCCGACGTAGTCGATGCCCGGCTCGCCGAGGTACAGGGTTCCCCGCACTGGGGAACCCCTCGCCACGGCGCGCATCATTTGAACCGAGAACCCGCCGCTTCCGATGTCGTTCGTGAATACCACGGCGTCGCCAAGGCTCACCCGCACGCGGCGACGCTGTCGCACTCCGGCACGCCGTTTCATTGCCCATCGAGACGCGTGTCCCCTGTCTCGGTGACAGATCCAAGAGGGGCTGCCTATCCATCCGGGGCGTAAACGCGGAAATACAGCCCCGGCGGGGGCATCACGCCAGGCTTCCGCCGCTCATCGGCGCTTCCATCTGGAACACGCGGCCGAGGGGCGCCAGGCGCAAATGGAGCGCGGCATACGCTCGCCAGGGGCGCCACCGCTCGGCCAGCGCCTGAAGGGCGGGCGCGTCGGAAACGCCTGCCGCCCTTTGCAGGCCGCGATCGGAGGCCGGGAAGGCATCCGGCCAGGAGAGGCCGCGCATCACGATGCTCGTGGCCAGGCGCTCCCCCACGCCGTCGATGTCCCGCAGCGCTCGAAGCGTGGTGCCCACGTCGCATCCCGGCTCCAGCCTCAGCGCCCCTGTCGCCACGGTGCGCGCCAGCGTGGCGATGGCATCGGCGCGGCGCGGCGGCAGGCCCATCGCCCGGAGGCGAGTGGCACCGGCCTCCGCGATCCGCGCCGCGGTCGGTGCCAGCCGGGTGAGGCCGGGAGATCCCCCGTCGAACCGCTCGCCGAGATCGGCCACCAGGCGGCGGAGCCCGGCTTCCGCCTGGGCCGCTCCCCAGGCCCACCCGGCCCGGCGCTCCTCGTCCCGCAGGACCGCGAGAAGCGCCGCCTCGAAGCCGTCCATGGCTCCGGGGACCCGCAGCCCAGGCCGCGCCAGCACCTGGGCGCCCAGCCCGCCCTGGCCGAGGCAGGCGTCGACCACCGAGGGCTCGGCGTCCAGATCGAGGAGGCGCCGCAGCCGCGCCAGGAGCGGCATCACCACCGGGACGAGCTCCGCCGAGACCTGGACGTCGAGGTGCGTCCTCGCCCCGGCCCGCCGCTCGCCACCTCGCGCCCTGGCGCCCTCCACCACGACGACGCCGCATCGCCCCTCCAGCCGAACCGTCCGCAGGTACCGTTCTCCCTCCAGCACCTCGACGCCGGGCATGGCCTCCTGGCCGAGCATCGAGAGGAGCGTCCCCCATGCCAGCGGCGGGCGGTAGGCCAGGGTGAGCCGGAGCTGGTAGGCCGAGCCCGGCCCGCCCTCGGGTGGCGCCGGCCCTGATCGGGATTCTCGCCGCGGCCGCGCCGCATGCCGCACCGCACTGGGCGTCACCCGGTAGCGTTCGCGGAAGACCGAGTTGAAGCGCCGCAGGCTCTCGAAACCGCTGGCGAAGGCGACCTGGATCACGGGGAGGTCCGTGTCGGCCAGGAGGCGCTTGGCCAGCAGCAGCCGGTGGGTCTGGGCCAGCTCCAGGGGCGAGACCCCGAGCTCCCGCTCCAGGGCGCGGCGGAGATGGCGCTCGCTCACGCCGAGGTCTCCCGCCAGCTTCGCCACGCCCCGCCCGTTGAGGGCCCCGGCCCCGATGCGGTGCGCCGCCACCGTCGCCAGGCGCGGCACGGCGTCCATGAGCGCCCGGCCCGGCGCCAGCTCGGGCCGGCAGCGGAGACAGGGTCGGTAGCCGGCCTGCTCCGCCGAGGCGGCGGAGTCGAAGAAGCGCCGGTGGCTCGACTCGGCGGCTCGCGTCGGGCAGACGGGTCGACAGTAGATCCCGGTGGTGGTGATGGCCACGAAGAAGAGCCCGTCGAAGCGCGGGTCCCGTGCGACCACGGCGCGCTCCAGGACCGCGGCCTGCATCGCCGAAGGTCGCCCCGGAACCAGGGCCATGCCGGGATCTAGGCCCGGGGAGGGTCGGCGGCTAGTCGGATCCGGACCTCGGAATCGGTCCTCTCCTGGTGCGGCTCCCCGCGGAATCCGAGGGCCGGATCTGGCGAGCACCCCGCGCCACGGTCGCCGAATGATGGCGCGCGACCGCGGGCCCGCGTCGCCCGCGGTCGAGGCCGTCTCCCCAAGGAGGTCACCATGCGTTCCATCGCCAGCATCGTCGTGCTCGCCGTCATGGCAGGCTGCGGCCCGGAAGCCCCGGCCGACACATCCCTCCGGGCCTCCGCGCAGCGGAGCAGCGCGGGCTACCGGGTCGTGAAGATCCACTCGTCGCTCGGCGGAACGGTGAGCCGAGGCACCGCCATCAACCAGCGGGGCTGGGTGGCTGGATTCTCCAGCCTCCCCGGGAACCAGACCCGTCACGCGGCCCTGTGGCGGGATGGGGCCATCACCGACCTCGGTACCCTGGGCGGCCCCGGCACGAGCAGCAGCGTGGTGTGGCCCGGCCTGAACGAGAGGGGTACGGTGGTCGGCATTGCCGAGACCGACGAACTGGACCCGCTTCATGAGGAGTGGAGCTGCACCGCCTTCCTTCCTGCCGTGACCGGGCGCATCTGCCTGGGGTTCGTCTGGAAGGACGGCGTCATGAGGCCCCTGCCCACCCTGGGCGGCAACCAGGGGTTCGCTGCCGGCGTCAACAACCGCGACCAGGTGGTCGGCTGGGCCGAGACGCCCATCCACGACCCCACCTGCAACCCGCCGCAGGTGCTCCAGTTTCGCGCCGTCCTGTGGGAGCCAGCCAGGGGGGCGCAGCGCGAGCTTCCTCCCTTCCCCGGGGACTCCAGCTCCGCGGCCACCGCCATCAACGACCGGGGCCAGGCGGTGGGCATCTCCGGAGACTGCGACATCGCGGTGGGGCGCTTCAGCGCCCGCCACGCCGTGCTCTGGGATGGCGGAGCGGTGACCGAGATTCCCAACCTGGGTGGCACGACCTGGCACACGCCCATGGCCGTCAACCAGGCCGGAGACGTCGCCGGGTTCTCGAACCCGGCCGGGCCAGGCGACCCGCAGGGCGATTTCATCGCCCACGCGTTCCTCTGGGCGAATCACGCCGAGAAGGCCCTCGACCTCGGCACGCTCTCCGGCGATCCACTCAGCGAGGCCCTGGGCATCAACTCGCAGCGGGAGGTGGTGGGCGTGTCCTTCGGAGGCGCCAGCGGCCTGCGCGCCTTCGTCTGGAGGGACGGCGTGATGGAGGACCTCAACGCGCTGGCGGTGCCCCCATCCCTCGACGTCCTGCTCTCCGCCCAGGACATCAACGACGCCGGCCAGATCACCGGCAGGGCTCGAGACTTCGACACTGGCGAGACCGTGGTCTTCGTCGCGACGCCGATCCAGGATCGTTGACC
>DASRTO010000255.1:0-1510 GCA_035655915.1 Anaeromyxobacteraceae bacterium | reverse complement strand
CCGGCGCGCCGCCAGGGCGAGCCGTCGGCGGCAGGCCGCCAGGGCGAGCCGTAGGGCGGGGGCTCTTCCCCCGCCGGGGCTCCAAGCGGGGGGTCCCCCCCGTCACGGCTCGTAGTAGGTGAACTCCTTGCCGGCGTAGTTGCGAAACACCCAGCGCTTGCCTTCGTGGCGCACCACGTAGTCGGGGTTCACCGGGATCTTGCCGCCGCCCTCGGGGGCGTCGACCACGAAGTGCGGCACCGCCAGCCCCGAGGTGTGGCCGCGCAGGGCGCGGATGATCTTGCGGCCGGTCTCGATGGGGGTGCGGAAGTGGCTGATGCCCTTGGCCAGGTCGCACTGGTAGATGTAGTAGGGCCTGATGCGCATGAGCAGGAGCTTGTGGTTCAGCTCCAGCACCGTCCGCGGGTCGTCGTTCACGCCCTTGAGGAGCACCATCTGGTTCCCCAGGGCGCAGCCGGCGTCGGCCAGCTTGCGCGCCGCCTCGAAGGCCTCGGCGCTGCACTCCTTGGGGTGGTTGAAGTGGGTGTTCACATAGACCGGCTGGTGCTTGCGGAGCATGTCGGCCAGGTCGTCGGTGATCCGCTGCGGCAGCGTCACTAGATTTCGCGTCCCCAGCCGGAACATCTCCACGTGGGGGATGGCCCGGAGCCGCCCCAGGACGTAGTCGAGCCGCTCGTCGGAGAGGGAGAGCGGATCGCCGCCGGAGATGACCACGTCCCGGATCTCGGGGTGCCGCTCGATGTACTCGAGCCCATCCTCCACCTGCTTCTTGGCGGCGGCGCTGGTGGGGTCGGCGACCTTGCGCTTGCGGGTGCAGTGCCGGCAGTAGACCGGGCAGTTGTGGGTCACGTAGAAGAGGACCCGGTCCGGGTAGCGGTGGGTGATGCCCGGCACCGGCATGTCCCGGTCCTCGGCCAGCGGGTCCTCCAGGTCGGCCGGCGCGGCGAAGAGCTCGCCCATGGTCGGGACCGACTGCATGCGCACCGGGCAGTAGGGATCGTCCGGGTCCATGAGCGCGGCGTAGTAGGGGGTGATGCCCATGTGGAACTCGGCGTCGGCCAGGGCCACGGCCCGCCGCTCGTCGTCGGTGAGCCGGATGACCCGCTCCAGCTGGGCCAGGCTGGTGACCCGCTCGCGCTGCTGCCAGTGCCAGTCGTTCCACTGCGCGTCGGGCACGTCCTTCCAGGCCGAGCGCGGCCCGGCCGGGAAGCGGGAGAGCACGTTGGGGTGCGGCCGAGGGACCGCCGGGCGCGCCGCCCCCTCCGGGCCCGGGGCCCGGCCGGGTCCGGCCGGGGCGGCGGCGCGGCCGTTGCCGCCCGGCGCGGCCTGGCCGTTCCCGCCCTGGCCGGGCTCCTCGGCCCGCGGCTGCTCGCCCTCCACCACCGGAAGCGTCGCCATGGTCTCGTGCTCCTCGCCGTTCTTAACGCCACAGCCGGCGCCCGTCACGGGGGCGCCGTGCCCCGCTGGGCCCGCCCCGATTATAGGCCGGGCGGTTGACGCCCGCGGCGCC
>DASRTO010000254.1:0-5947 GCA_035655915.1 Anaeromyxobacteraceae bacterium | reverse complement strand
TGGCAGGGAGCGTGGTAGAGGGCCGCGCGCGCGCCGTCGAGCGCGAGGCCGCTCTCCACGGCGAAGCGGGCCAGGTCCACCAGCGGCGCGCCGAAGATCTTGGCCGCCTCCATGCCCTCCAGCCCCTCCTTGCAGGTTCCGCAGGTGAGCACCACCGCGTCGAAGGTGAGGTAGGCGAACATCTCCCGGATCTGGGTGAAGAGGATGGTGTCGCGCAGCACGGTGCGCCCGTGCTGCTCGGTGCGGGCGTTGACGTGGGCGGGGAAGCCGCAGCACAGGAACGGCGGTGGCAGGATGACTCGGGTCCCGAGCTCGAGCAGCACGTGGATGGCCGCCATGGAGACCCGCGAGTAGAGCCGCTCCGAGCCGCAGCCGGGGAAGTAGAAGACGGTCCGGCGGGCCTCGCCCTCCGGCTCCAGCAGCAGCACCTGGTCCGGCTTGCACTCGGGGAGGACGTCGCGCAGCGTCACCTCGTCGGGCGGCGGCACCGGCGAGCGCAGCAGCCGCAGCAGCCGGGAGCGGGGAGCGTGGTCCTCGGGCTGCAGCGGGGCCGCGATCTCGGCGCCGGCCCGTTGCAGCGCCCCGCCCAGCTTCACCACCGCGGCCCGGAAGGCCTTGTTGAAGCCGCGCGAGCGGCTGTCCAGGTACTTCAGGGTGAGGCGGGTGGCGGTCGGGGTGCGCTTGAAGCCCCGGGCGGCCAGGATCTCCCGCTCCATCACCGAGACCTCGCCGGTGTCGATGTCCACCGGGCAGGGCTTCAGGCACTTGTGGCAGATGGTGCAGTGGTCGGCCACCTCCTCCAGGTGGCGCAACAGCTCGAAGCCGGTGGAGCGCTCCCGCTGGGCGTCGTAGAGCAGCGCCTCGATGAGCGCCCCCACCGCCAGGTTCTTGTTGCGCGGGTGGTAGAACATCCCCCGCGGCGGGTGGAAGACGCAGCAGTCGGGCTTGCACTTGCCGCAGCGGACGCAGGTCGCGATCTTCCTGGCCAGCGCCTCCAGCTGCCCGTGCTGCAGGATGCGGGCCTCGAGCTTCAGCAGGTTGAAGGAGGGGGTGAAGATGTGGTCGAGCGATTCCAGATCCGAGAGCTTGCCCGGGTTCATCACCCCCTCCGGGTCCACGGTGCGGCGGTAGGCCTCGAGCTCCTGGCGCCGCTCCGGCTCCCACCAGCGCAGCTTGGTGACGCCGATGCCGTGCTCGCCGGAGACCACCCCGCCGAGCTCCTGGACCTCGTGGAAGACCCGATCCACCACCGCCTCGGCGCGACGCAGCATGGGGCGGTCGTTGGAGAGGACCGGGATGTTGACGTGCACGTTGCCGTCGCCGGCGTGCATGTGGGTGGCGAGCACGATGCGCCGCGCCCGGACCTCCTCCCACAGGGCCTCCAGTCCCGCGGCGATGCGGCCGTAGCCGCGCACCAGGGCCGAGAGGTCCTGCCGGAGCTGGTCGCCGATCTGGAGGCTCCGCACCGCCTTCTCGTCGGCGCCCTTGAGCGACTCGGCGGACCGCCGGCACAGCGAGAGTCCGGCCTCCAGCTTGCCCGGCCAGTCCGCGTCCTCCTGGGGCGGCAGCGCCTTGAGCAAGGTCTCCGCCCGCCTGGCGAACTCCTGCTGGTTGTGCCGCTCCTCGTGGACGTTCATGCCCTCCACGAAGCGGGCGAACTCCGCCAGGGAGGAGAGGGGGAGGACCACGTCCTCGTTGAGCTTGAAGGCGTTGGTGCGGCGGGCGATGGCGCCGAGCTTCTTGCGGTCGGCCCAGAAGCGCCTGGCCTCGGCGGCGTCGCGGGCCACGGCCAGGTGGGTTCCGGCGTGGCTGGCCAGGATGGTGCGGATGGCGGCCACCCCCCGCTCCACCTGCTCCGGGGCGTGGCCCACCACGTCCACCGCGATGACCGCCTTGGGGGTCTCGGGCCGGGGCGCCTTGGTCCGGTAGGCGATGGCCCGCACGTACTCGTCGTCGAAGTGCTCCAGCGCCGAGAGGGCCTCCTCCCCCCGGTTCGGCATGGCGCGGGCGATCTCCTGGATGACCTGGCTGGCCTCGTCGAAGCTCGGGCCGAAGAACTCCAGGCACAGGGTCCGCGAGTGCGGGTAGGCCCGGTAGAGGATGAACTCGGCCGAGCCAATGACGCCGTCGGTGCCCTCCTTCTGGAGGCCCGGCAGCCCGCCCAGGGCCTTGTTGGTGATGTCCTTCCACAGCCCCTTCTTGCGGATCTCCGAGCCGCGCAGCTCGACGGTGCGCACCAGCGCCCCGGCCTCGTCGCTCACCTCGAAGCGGACCAGGTCCTCGGGGAGGATCTTGCGCAGCGGGTGGTTGGCCCGGCGCACCGTCCAGGCGCTTCCCGAGGGCATGGCGATGCGGAAGGAGACGATGTTGTCGATGCAGGTGCCCCACAGCACGCAGTCCTTGCCGCCGGCGTTCTCGGCGATGTTGCCGCCGATGGTGCAGGCCCAGGCGCTGGTGGGGTCGGTGGCGAAGACCAGTCCCTCCCCCGCGGCGAGGTCCATGGCCGCCTCGGTGATCACGCCGGCCTCCAGGGAGAGCACCGGCGCCCGCGCCACGCGCCCGTCGTCGAGGCGGAACTCGCGCGTCGAGACGCCGCGGATGCGGTTCAGCTTCTCGGTGTTCACCATTACGCAGCCGGGCCGCAACGGCACCGCCCCGCCGGTGAGCCCGGTGCCGCCGCCGCGCGGGATGGCCTTGAGGCCCAGCCCGGCGATGGCCGCCAGGAGCGGCCCGAGCTGCCGCTCCTCGTCGGGCGTCACCACCGCCACCGGCAGGTGGAGCCGCCAGTCGGTGGCGTCGGTGGAGTGCGACACCAGCGTGAAGGGATCGAAGTGGACGTTGTCCCTCCCCACCACCGCGCCCAGGGACCGCCGCAGCCGGGCCCGCTCCTCCGGGGCCCGGGTCACCTCGTCGCGAAACGACGCCAGCAGGCGGCGGCAGTCGCCGATCACCTCCGGCACCAGCGTCTCCCCGCCGGCGTTCTGCTCGATGACGTCCAGGCTCTGCGCGAGCCCGCCAAAGAAGCGGCGCCGGCGGGCCGGCGCCTCGACGAGCTCCTGGGTCAGATAGGGGTTCCGGCGGTGGACCAGGATCTCGCCGAGGAACCGCATGAGCAGCCGCGCCGACCGGCCGGTCACCCGGCGGCCGCGCAGCGCCTCGAGCTTCTGCCACACGCCCCGGCCGAGCAGGAACGAGACCGCCTGCCGGTCGTCGGCCGAGGTGTAGTTGTAGGGGATCTCTCGCGGGGCGTTGGGCATCCAATGGGCGCGCCCAGGGGCGCAAGGCAGGGAAACTTAGCAGGTTCCGTGCCCGCGCGGCATCCGGAAATCCCCCGTTGCGGCGCTGACTTATCACCCCGGCGCGGGCGGGGCGCCGGAAAAACCTGCGCCGCGTTCCGGCTTCGGCCCCCAGGCTGCAGGCATCGATCTGCTTTGAGGCCGCGAAGCGGCCCCGGCCGGGAGTCCGGCCGTAGCAGGGGGGAGGCTCCGGTCGTGGTTCGGCGAGCGCAGGGGTAGGCGGATGAGCCTGCCCCGGAGCGAGCGGGGGACCGGGGGGCCGCAGGCGCAGCCGGAGGCCCCCCGGCAAGAAGACGCGGCACGCCCCCTCACGAATGAGGCTAGTACCGCCCGGAGCGATAAGCCTCCCTCGCGGCACTAGCCCCCCCGGGCCCTGTGGAGGCCTGCTGAAGCCCGACGCCTGAAGCCAAGAACACCGTGTGTGCCGTGGACGACTACACCGGCGGCTGCTTCATCGCCTTCTCGAACGCCGCCGTGGCCGCGTGGCTCGCTTCGCGGACCGCCACCGGCACGCGCTCGGCCTTCTGCTTCCCTTCCTCGGCCATCTCCACGATGCGCCTGCGGGTCTGCTCGCCCGACCTGGGGGCGAGCAGGAGCGCCGCCGCGCCACCCACCACCGTGCCGCCCAGGAACGCCAGGAGCAGGCTCCCCAGGCCGCGTCCGGTCCTGACCTCCTCGTTCATCGCTCGTCCTCCTTTCCCTCTTCACGGGTTCGAGGCTCCCCTTGGCCGTCGGGGCCGGCCTCCTCCTCCTGGCGGGTCTCGCGCCAGGCCCGGACCGCCGCCCCCACCGCCGGCGCCACCGCGGCTCCCACCGCGGAGGCCGTCCTCACCACGTCGCGGAACCGGTTCACGGTCTGCGACAGGGCGGTCACCGACTCGACCAGGGTCTCGATGCGCTTGCCCTCCTCGAGGTGCGAGGCCAGCCGGTCGATGCGCTCCACCGCGGACGTGACGGCCACCAGGGCCTGGGCGAGCTGGGCCCCCGAGCGGTCCATGGCGCGGCGGGCGCTGCGGAGCGCCCCGGCCAGGGCGGCCAGCGCCGGAAGGGCCGCCCCCACCAGGACGGCGAGGAGGACCAGCACCGCGGTCTGCCAGCTCTCCATGGGCGACCTCCGGAAGTCTCGGAGGGCGCCGGCGCCGGCCCTCCCCGATTGCGGGCGACGGTGTTTGGAGGGCCGCGGCGCTGGCGCCTCTCCTTGAGGCACAAGGTGGGTGTCGCCAGGCCGGACGGGAGTCCCCAGGAAAGGGGGCTCCCCAACTGACGCTCTTTGTCCCTATCGCGCGCGACGCACCCTGTGGGTAAGCGTCCGATCACGCCCCGCACGGGACGCCAGCTCCCACCTGAAATCAAGCCACTCGGCCGTTAACTACCCGACGGGGCCGGCCGCCAGGGCCAGGGGAGCGGAGGCAGACCCGCATGGCAACCACCGCAGCCGACCTCCAGGAGCGCCTCGAGCCGCGACCCGCGCCGCGAAAGCCGGGCTCCGGACCCGTGGTCAACGACTTCTCGGTGCAGGTTGCGACGGCCAACGGCTCCGGATCGCAGTCGTCGAACACCGTGCTCCTGCGCGCCATCTTCCAGATGGGCGTGCCGGTGTCGGGGAAGAACCTCTTCCCCTCCAACATCGCCGGGCTTCCCACCTGGTACACCATCCGCGCCTCGAAGGACGGGTACCTGGCCCGCAAGAAGGAGGTCGACCTCCTGGTGGCCATGAACCCGGAGACGGCCCGCGAGGATGTCGCCGGGCTACCCGGAGGGGCGGCGGTGGTGTTCGACGAGCCGCTGGGCCTCTCGGCGCTGCGCCGGGACCTCACCTTCTACCCGGTCCCCTTCGACAAGGTGGTGGCGCCCCTCACCACCGACGCCCGGCTCCGCAAGCTCCTCAAGAACATGGCCTACGTGGGGGTGCTGGCGCGCCTGCTGGAGATCGAGATGGCCGAGGTGGAGAAGGCCATCGCCAAAGTCTTTCCCGGCAAGGCCAAGGCCCGCGAGCTGAACATGGGCGCGGCCCGCGCCGGCTTCGAGCACGCCGCCGCCATCACCAAGCGCGACCCGCTCCTCGTCCGGCGCATGGACGCCACCGCCGGGAAGATCGTCATCGACGGGAACTCGGCGGCAGCGCTGGGCGCCATGTTCGGCGGGGTGACGGTGGTCACCTGGTACCCCATCACCCCCTCCTCCTCGCTGGTGGAGTCGCTGGCCGGCTACCTCAAGAAGCACCGCGTCGGCCCGGACGGCAAGGCCACCTTCGCCGTGGTCCAGGCCGAGGACGAGCTGGCGGCGGTGGGCATGGTCATCGGCGCCGGCTGGGCCGGGGCGCGCTCCATGACCGCCACCAGCGGCCCGGGGATCTCCCTCATGAGCGAGTTCGCCGGGCTCGCCTACTTCGCCGAGATCCCGGCGGTGATCTGGGACGTGCAACGGGTGGGCCCCTCCACCGGCCTGCCCACCCGCACCGCCCAGGGCGACGTCCTCTCCACCGCCACCCTGTCCCACGGGGACACCCGGCACCTCCTGCTCTTCCCGGCCTCGGTGGCCGAGTGCTTCTCCATGGGGATCGAGGCCTTCGAGCTGGCCGAGCGCTTCCAGACCCCGGTCTTCGTCATGAGCGACCTCGACCTGGGGATGAACAACTGGGTGTCCGACCC
>DASRTO010000253.1:0-10395 GCA_035655915.1 Anaeromyxobacteraceae bacterium | reverse complement strand
AGCCCGTAGCGGCGGAAGAGCGCGACCTCCTGCGGCCAGATGGCCTCGGCCTGCGCCGCCAGCGTGCGGACCATCGACTCGTCGGCCATCTGCCGAGCGTGCGGGTTCAGGTCCTGGAAGTCGGGTCGCTCCCGTCCCATGCCGGTGGCCTCACAGCCCCAGCCGCTGGCGCAGCTCCCGAGCCGTCAGGAGTTGCGTGTAGACCGGCGTCCCCACGTCGAACAACCTGGCCCGCGAGAGAGGGCCGATCACCACCGGCTCGAAGCCGGCGTCCCGGACCAGGCGGGAGGCGACGTCCAGGGCGCGCTGGTCGTCGCCGGCGATGGGGATGGCCACCGGCTCGCCGGCGCGGTGCGCCTCGCTGCGCAGGGCGCGGTAGTTGATCGCGTTGAAGGCGCGCACCAGGCGCACCCCCGGCAGGTACTCCGCCGACGCGACCCCGGTTCCCTTGCGGCGCGCCTCGTGCGCCATCTCGCCGTCGCGTTCCGGGTAGGGGTTGCCCGTGTCCAGCACCACCTTGCCGGCGAGCTCCGCGCGCAGGTCGCGCCCGATCTGCGGCAGCGCCCCGTAGGGGACGGAGACGAGCACCACCTCGCCGAATGCCGCCGCCTCCCTGGGCGTGCCCACGCGCGCCCGGGGCCCGAGCGACCGGGCCAGCTCCCGGAGCTGCTCCGGGTGGCGGGAGGAGAGCAGCACCTCGTGGCCCGCCTTGACCCACAGCGACGCCAGCGTGCCGCCGATCCGGCCCGCCCCGATGACGCCGATCTTGAGCCCGGCCGCGTCCTGCGCCCGGCCCTCGCCCGTGGCGGCCAGGCCGGCGACGAGTGCCAGGGCTGCGGCCGCCCGGCCCAGCGCGCCGGCCCGGGAATCGGGTCTCGGTTTCCGCATCGCCCTCCACCTAGCCGCGGCGCCCCTGGAACGCCTTGCTTACGCGCGGCCCCCGAATGGGGCGATGGATGCCCGCGCCCCTGCCCCCAGCGGGCCGCGAGGGCCCGCCCTTCGGCAGCTCTTCACGGCCATCAGACCCGGATCGCTTCGGAGAGCGACTCGCGCCGGATGGGCTGCTCGCCGGCGACGAGCCGTCTGGCCGCCTCGACCTGGCCGAAGATCCCCCACAAGAGCACGCCCCGGACGCGGTCGCCCTCGAGGTAGTAGACCACTCCCTCGCGGAAGGGCGTTTTCCAGCCCGCCACCGTCTCCAGGGCAGCGTCGAGCTTCCCGACCGCCTCGTACCCGAGGTCGAACAGGTCCGAGTAGAAGAAAGGCAGATGGCGGTACGGCTCGTCCCGACCGGCCATGTTGCGGCCGGCGGCGCGCCCCATGGTGAGGGCCGCGTCCTCGTGCTCGACGCGGATCCGCTCCCCGAGCGGGAGGCAGGGGAAGCGCGCCACGTCGCCGGCGGCGAATACGCCCGGGGCGCTCGTCTCCAGGCGCTCGTCGACCTCGATGCCGTCGCGGCAGCGGATCCCGGCCGCTTCCGCCAGCGCCGTGTCCGGCCGGATGCCGACCCCGGCAACCACCGCGTCGGCGACCACCTCCTCCCCGCCCGACGTCCGCACCAGGGTCCGCTCGCCGCGCGCCTCGACGGCCGCCACGGTCCGCCCCTGGAGCACGCGCACACCGTTCTCCTCGAAGGTGCGGGTGACGAAGGTCGCCAGGTCCCTCGGGTAGGCGCGTGCGCCGATCGCCTCCTCGGGGAAGACCATGGTCACGTCCTTTCCGTTCCGGGCTAGGGCCGCGGCGACCTCGGAGCCGATGAAGCCTCCGCCGATCACCGCCACCGACCGGCCGGCCACCGCGCGCAGGCGCCGGTAGTCGGCCAACGTGCGGTAGTAGAGGATCTGCTCCCCGTCGCCGGGCAGCCGCCGCGGGACGCCGCCGGTGGCGAGGAGCAACCGGTCGTAGGGATGGCGCTGGCCCCGGTCGTCGCGCACCGACCGGCCGGCGAGGTCGATCTCCACCGCGCGGCAGCTGGCGTGGAGCGTGAGACCGGCCACCTCCGGTAGGAAGACCTCCTGCTCCGGCTTCCCCAGCCACAGCCCCTTCGAGAGCGGCGGCCGCGCGTAGGGCCGATCAGGCTCCGCGGCCAGCATGGCGATGTCCGCTCCGGGGTCGGCCTCCCGGATCGCCGCCGCGGCGGCATGGCCGGTCATTCCCCCTCCCAGCACCAGATGGCGGGTCGGCATGACGGACCTCCAGGCCCGGCCCCATATCGCCGCCGCCCGGGCGACGCCCCTCCCCGACGGGGCTGGGAGGCCCGGACCCGGGCCGATTACACGGAGGCAGTGGACGACCCGTCCGGGGAGGCACCGGTTACCCAAGGTGAACGACGACGCCCATGCCCGGCGATCGGACCAGAGGGGGCCGCGAGGCCGCGAGCCAGGGCGAGGCGGCGCTGCTGGCCCGGCTGCGCGCCGGCGATCGCGCCGCCTTCGCCGCCCTGGTGGGGCGGCACGCCGGCTCGCTCCTTCGCGTCGCCCGGAGCCTGGTCCGGGACCTTTCGCTGGCGGAGGAGGTGGTCCAGGAGACGTGGCTCGCCGTCCTGGGCGGCCTCGACGAGTTCCAGGGGCGGTCGTCGCTGCGGACCTGGCTCTTCCAGATCCTCGCCAACCGCGCCCGGACGCGCTTCGCGCGCGAGGGGCGGACTGTCCCCTTCTCGGCGCTGGCCGGCGACGACGCGGCGGCGGTGGATCCGGGACGCTTCGACGAGCAGGGCGGGTGGCGCGAGCCGCCAGGGGCCTGGACCGAGGAGGACCCCGAGCGCCTGGCCATGGGCGCCGAGACCCGCGCCGCCATCGAGGCCGCCATCCAGGAGCTGCCGGAGGCGCAGCGGGCGGTGATGACGCTGCGCGACATCGAGGGACTCCCAACCGAGGAGATCTGTAATCTTCTGTCGATCACGGTGACCAACCAGAGGGTGCTCCTGCACCGGGCGCGGGCCAGGGTGCGCCAGGCGCTGGAACGCCGCCTGGGCGGGGTGCGGTGATGCCGACCTGCAAGCGGATGACCGAGATGGCCACCGACCGGGCCGAGGGGCACCTGGGGCTTCTCGACCGCCTGGCCTTCGACCGGCACCTGGCCCGGTGCGACGGCTGCGGCGCCTTCGTCCGCCAGTTGGAGGCGACCCGGCAGGCGCTCTCCAGGCTCCCCGAGCCCGAGATCTCGTCCGGCCTGAACCAGGCGCTGCTGGCCGGCTTCGACGCCTGGGTCGAGGCGCGCCCGGCGGCGCCCGCGCCCCGGGCGGCGTGGCGCTTCTCCCCATGGCCGCCGCTCGGCGCGGCCGCCGCGCTGGTGGCGCTCCTAGCCTTCGCCCGGCACCGGTCCGCGGCGCCGGACGACTGGCTCGTCGCGTCGGCACTGGCCGCGGTGGCGCTCCTCCTGGCCGTCCTGGCAGGCCGATTCGCGGTGGGCGTGGCGTTGGCGGCCGTGGCGGCGGCGGTGGCGGCGGCCCTGGCCGGGGGAACTGCCGGCGCGCTCGACGCCGCCACCGGAGCCGAGTGCCTGGCCCTCGAGCTCGGGGCGGCCGCCGCGGCTGGGGGCGTGGCCTGGCTTGGCGCCCGGCGGGGCGCCAGCGGGGCCGTGCGCCGGGTCGTGGCGGGCGGCGCCGTGGCCGGGGCGCTGGCCGCCGACGCTGCCCTGCAGATCACCTGCCGGGCGCGCGAGGCGCTGCCCCACGCCCTGGCCTTCCACGCCGGAGGGGTGTTGCTGGTGGCGCTGGCGGCCGCGGCCCTGGTCGCGGTCCGCGCCGCGGACGCCCGGACCTGACCGGCTCCCCGGGCCGCCGGCCGACCGACCCATTCGCGCCGCCGTCCGCCGGCTGCGATGCGCTACGCTTCTTGTGACCGGGTCCGGGGCCCGCTCCCGGCTGCGGGCCGGGGCGCCCCAGCGGGGCCAGGAGGGTGGGGATGAACGACGCGACGACGCCGGCGAAGGTCGCGGCCTGGGCCAGGGACAGGGCCCGGCGGCACCGCCTCCTCCTCGCCGGCTGCGGGGCGGCGCTGGCCCTCTACGCGCTCCTCGGCTTCCTGGTGCTGCCCGGCGTGGTCCGCCGGCAGATCACCGAGCGCCTCGGGGCGCTGCTCCAACGCGAGGTGTCCATCGAGCGGGTGCGCACCAACCCGTTCGCTCTCTCGGTCACCATCGACGGCTTCCTGGTGAAGCAGTCGAACGGGGCGCCCGCCGTCTCCTGGGATCGCCTCTACGTCAACTACGACCTCTGGCCGCTGGTGCTGAAGGAGATCCGGTTCTCGGCCATCGCCCTGCAGCGCCCCTACGTGGAGCTGGCGCTGCTGCGGGACGGGACCACCAACCTGGGCCAGCTGGTCCAGGCCCTCCAGGGTCCCGAGGCCCCTGCCGCGGAGAAGCCCGCCGAGAAGCCGGGCCGGCCCTGGACGCTGGGGGTGGACGACCTGGCCATCGAGGGGGCCAGCCTCGCCTTCCGGGACGACACCCGGCCCGGCCCGTTCCGCAGCACCCTGGGGCCGATGAGCGTCCGCGTCCAGTCGTTCCACACCCGCGCTGACAGCCGCAGCCCCTACTCCTTCTCCGGCAAGACCGAGTCCGGGGAGGGCTTCTCCTGGAACGGCACCTTCTTCATCGACCCGCTCCGCTCACAGGGCGCCTTCAGCCTGGACGGGTTCCGCATCCCCAAGTACGCCCCCTACTACCAGCCGCAGGTCGGGTTCGAGATCCGCGACGGAGCCGTATCGGTGAAGGCCGGCTACGAGCTGGAGTGGAGCGCGGCGCGCCGGGTGCTGCTCCTGCGGGGCGGCTCGCTCGACCTCAGGACGCTGGTGCTGGCGCTGCCGGGCGCCGCCGAGCCGTTCCTGGAGCTTCCGGCGCTGGAGGTGGCCGGGGTGGACGCCGACGTCCTGGGAGGCAGCGCCGAGGTGGGCTCGGTCACGCTGCGCCAGCCGCTGCTGCGGGTGCGCCGCGACCGCGCCGGCGCGCTCAACCTGGCGGCGGCCGCCGCCCCGCCGCAGAGAAGCGCCGCCGCGCCGAGCCCCGCTCCGGCGCCGGCGGCGCCGGCCGAGGCGCGGCCCACGGGCAAGGCCGCGGCGGAGCCATTCCGCTACCTGGTGAAGCAGGTCTCCCTCCAGGGCGGTCGGGTCGACTTCCAGGACCAGGTGCCGGAGCGGCCGGTGCGGCTCGACCTGCAGCAGGTGACCGTCACCCTCGGCAACCTGGCCAGCGACCCGGAGGCCCGCTCGCCGCTCGAGGCCTCGCTGCTGTGGAACGGCGAGGGCCGGGTGGAGGCCAAGGGCGAGATCCAGGCCAACCGGCGCCGCGGCGAGGTCGCCCTGCGCGTCGAGGGGATGTCCCTTCCCCCCATCGACCCGTACCTCCTGGCCTACGGCGACCTGGACCTGCGGCTCGGCGCCGGCCGCCTCGGCACCGACCTGCGCCTGCGCTTCGACCAGTCGGGGAAGGAGCCCTCCTACGAGGTGTCCGGCGAGGCGCGCATCGACGGGCTCTCCGCCACCGACGGCCCCCGCAACGTGGAGCTGCTCCGCTGGCGCTCCCTCCAGGTGGCCGGGATGCAGGTGACCACCCGGCCGCCCCGGGCGGCGATCCGGTCGGTGACCTGGGTCGAGCCGCAGGTCCGGGTGCAAGTGGACCGGGACGGCTCGAGCAACGTGGCGCGGCTTCGCCGCACGCCGCCGGGCGCGGCCAAGGCCGCGGCGGTGGTGGCGACGTCCTCGGCCACCCCGCCGGCCGCCGCGGCAGGCGACACGGCCGGAACCGCGCCGGACGCGGCGACGGCGAGCGCGCCTGGCGGCGTGCCGGCGCCGGCCGGCCCGGCTCCGTCTCCGGGCTCCGCGCCGGTCGCGCCGGCCGCCGCCACCGGCCCCGCTCCCTCCTCGAGCCCCCCGGCTGGCGCGGCCGCGGCCCCGCCCGCCCCCGCTCGCGCCGCTCCGCCCAAGGCGGCGCGGCCGGCGCGAGGGGAGGCCCAGGCCTCGCTGGGCACCTTCCAGATCCTCCGCGGCCGCCTCGGCTTCTCGGATCGCTCGCTCGACCCGGCGGTGGCGCTGGCCTGCACCGATCTCCAGGCGCGGGCCCGCGGGGTGTCGACCGCGCCGTCGGCGCGCCCGGAGGTGTCGGCGAGCTGCAAGGTGTGGGGCGCGTCGCCGCTCGAGATCTCCGGAACGCTCCACCCGCGATTCCAGGGAGACGGCACCCGGATCAAGGTGGCCTCCAAGGGGATCGACCTCACCCCGCTCGGCCCCTACGCCGGGAAGTACATGGGCTACGGGCTGCAAAAGGGGAAGCTGGACCTCGACCTGGGCTACGCGGTGGTGCAGCGCCAGCTCGACTCCACCAACGTGGTGCGCATCGACCAGCTCACGCTGGGCGAGAAGGTCGACAGCCCGGATGCCACCAGCCTCCCGGTGAAGCTGGGCCTGGCGGTGCTGCGCGACCGCGACGGCGTCATCCTGCTCGACGTGCCGGTGAGCGGCAACGTGGACGACCCCGACTTCCGGGTGGGCCGGGTGGTGTGGCGCGCCATCGGCAACGTCTTCATCAAGGCCGCCACCGCCCCCTTCGCGCTCCTGGCGAGCGCCTTCGGCGGGGGCAAGGAGAACCTCGACTTCCTGGAGTTCCCGCCCGGCTCGGCCGAGCTGGACGAGGCCGGCCAGGGCAAGGCGCGGGTGCTGGCCAAGGCCCTCTTCGAGCGGCCGGCGCTGCAGCTGGAGATCGAGGGGACCACCGACCAGGCCGCCGACGGCGCCTCCCTGCGCCGCCGGGCGCTTCTGGCCCTGCTCCGCCGCACCAAGGCGACGGCGGAGAAGCGCCCGCCCGACTCGGTGGAGGTCGCGCCGGCGGAGGTCCCGCGCTGGCTGGAGGCCGCCTGGAAGGCCGCCTTCCCGGCCCAGGGCAGGCCCGCCCGGGAGAAGCCGCCGACACCGGCCGAGATGGAGCAGCAGCTCATGGAGTCCTTGCCGGTCTCCCCGGCCGAGCTGAGGGAGCTCGCCTCGCAGCGGGCGGCCGCGGCCCAGGGCGCCATCCTGGCCGCGGCCCAGGTCGAGCCCGGGCGGGTGTTCCTGGTCGAGGGCGGCGAGCGGGCCGCCAAGGAGAAGGGCGCCCGCGCCTGGTTCACGCTCCGCTGAGGCCCGCTGCGCCGGCCGGAGGTCACGGCACCCCGACGGCCGGCACCCGCAGCCCGGCACCGATCGGCTAAGCTTGCCCGGCGCATGCCCCGCACAGCGACCCGCGGCGCCGCCGAGGCGCGCCTGATGCGCCTGGCGGCCTGGCTCTCGGCCCGGCGCGAGCCGGCCACCCGCGAGGAGATCTACCAGGCCTTCCCGGAGGACTACGCCGGCAAGGCGGCGGCGCGGGAGAAGAAGTGGAACCGCGACAAGCGGGATCTCAATCGCCTCGGCATCCCGGTGGTGTTCCTGGAGGAGGCCGGCGAGGCCGGCGCCTACCTGGTCGAGCCGACGGCCTGCACCCTCCCCCGCCTGGAGTTTCCGCCGGCCGAGGCGGCGGTGCTCTGGACGGCCGGCTGGGCAGCGATGCGCGCCGGCGACCACCCGCTCCGGGACGACCTGGAGGCCGCGCTGCGCAAGCTGGCCGTCGGGGCCGGGGGGCTGCCGCCCCGGGCGGCGGCGCTGGAGGCCGACGCCCTGGCCCTGGAGCGGGCCCGGGCCCGCGAGTGGGTGACCGCCCTCGCCGAGGCGGTGGAGCGGCGCCGGCGCCTGCGGCTGGTCTACCAGAAGCCCGGCGGGCCGGTCACCACGCGCGAGGTCGACGTCTACGGCTACGCCTGGCGGCGCGGCAGCTGGATCTTCGTGGGCTGGTGCCACCTGCGGGAGGCGATGCGCCTCTTCCTGCTGGAGCGGGTGCGCTCGCTCCGGCCGGCGCCGGCCGGCAAGGGGCCCGACTACCGCATCCCGGCCGACTTCGACATCCGCGCCTGGTCGCGCCAGGAGCCCTGGGAGTACCTGGTCCACGAGCCGCGGGAGGCGGCCATCCGCTTCCGCGGCTCGCTGGCGCGCATCGCCTCGCAGCTCCTGCCGGCGGCGCGCTTCCAGGCCGAGCCCGGCGGAGGGCGCCAGGCCCGCCTCACGGTGCGGAACCTGCGCGGCCTGGTCCGCCAGGCGCTGGCCTGGGGGCCCGAGGCGGAGCTGCTCGAGCCGGCCGAGGGGCGGGCCATGGCCCGCGAGATCCTCGACGGCCTGGCGGCCCGGCTGGGGGAGTCGTGAGCCCGGTCGACAAGGTGCGCAAGCTGCTGCTCCTCATCCCGGCGGCCTGGCGGGCCCAGCCGAGGGGGCTGCCGCTCCAGCGGGCGGTGCGGATCACCGGGGCCCGCGACGCCCGGGAGATCGAGGAGCTGGTGGCGGCCGCCGGGAGCTTCGACGTCGGCCCGTCGGCGCCCGAGGACTTCCTGGCGGTCTCGGTGGAGAACGGCCGCGTGGTGGTGGACCGGCCGCTGCGCTTCGTCGCGCCGCCTCCGCTCTCCTTCCGGGAGGGGGCGGCGCTCATGGCGGCGCTGCGGCCCTTCGAGAGGGACGCCGGCCCGGCGGTGGGGGCGGTGCTGCGCAAGCTCCGGCGCGCCGTGCCGGATCCGTTCCGCGCCCGGGCCGAGGAGCTGTCGCGGTCGCTGGACTTCCAGGTGGCGCCGCCGGGGCCGTGGGCCGAGCGGCTCTCGCGGGCCATCGAGCAGCGGGTGGAGGTGGCCGTCGACTACCGCAACCTCGAGTCGGAGGCCCTGCGGCGGCGGACGCTCGAGCCGCGGCTCCTCCTCCACCACGACGGCCACTGGTACCTGGCCGCCTGGGACGTCGAGAAGGCGGCCGAGCACCTGTACCGGCTGGACCGGATGGCGGCGGTCGAGCCCGGGACGCGGGCCTTCGCCGAGCATCGGGGGCCGCCGGCGGAGCGCTACCGGACGCGCCACCTCTACTTCCAGTCCGGTGGCGAGCGCGAGGTGACGGTGCGGTTCTCGGGAACGGCCGCGACCGGCGCCCGCGAGCAGTGGTCGTCGTGGGCCAGCCTCCGCCCCGACGGCAGCGTCGCCGTCACCACCCGCGTCGCGCCCGGCAACTATCTGGTCGGCTGGGTGCTGGGCTACGGCGGCCAGGCCGAGATCGAGTCGCCGCCCGAGGCACGGGCGCTGCTAGCGGAGCGGGTGGCGGAGCTGCGGGAGCTGTACACAGGGTAGGGCCGGCGCCTCCGGGAATGTCAGACCGGTGCCTATACTGATGTAAGGGCTATCCACTTCGCTCTCGTACCCCCAACGGCTTGTGGTTCGTGCTCGGCTTGGCGGCGACGAGATGCCGATACGGCGCCGGATCGACCTCAACCGCCTGCTGGAGAAGCCGGTAGAAGAGCAGGCCGCGGGCGCGCGAGGTACGACGGTTGAATCGAAAGGCGAACTCATCGAGGTAGTAGTCGAGGTGCTTCGCGCTGACGGCTCCTTGGTGGGTCCCCAGCAGCCAGCGCTTCAGGAGGCTGGCGACCCGGTGAACGCCGGGCATGCGTACGTGGGCCGGAGCGCGGCCGCGTGAGATGGCCCTCACGACGTGGCGGTACCCGTGGTCCGCCAGGTCACCGTAAGCAGGCAGCCCGTCCGTTCGGACTGTTGAGCCGGGCTCCACTGCGTCGCGAACGAAGCCCACCAGGCTGGGGCGCCTCACATCGGGGACGGTTGCCAGGCGCACTCGTCCGAATCCCTTGGAGACGACCTCCACAGCGATGACGACGAGAGACTTGTCGTACGTTTCGCGGCCATCGACGCCCTCCTCCACCCCGCCAACGTAGGTTTCATCAACCTCCACGAACCCCCGCAGGCGGTCCCGCCCCGGCCGCACCATGGCCCGGCGCAGCTTGTGAAGCCACGCCCATGCGGTCTGGTAGCTGCCCAGACCGAGCACGCGCTGGAGACCCAGCGCGCTGACGCCCATCTTCTGGTTGGTCACGTACCAAATGGCCTGGAACCAGCTGCGAAGCGGCTTGCGGGTCCCCTCGAGAACCGTCCCCGCGATCACCGAGGTTTGGCGCTGGCAAATCGTGCATCGAAGAAGGCCACGCCGTGTCTTCCATGAGCTGCTCGCGCCGCACCTAGGGCACCTGAAGCCACCTGGCCATCGCAGCCGCGCCAAGAACGCCGCGCAGGCCTCCTCGGAGGGAAACCACCTATCGAATTCCAGGAGCGTTCGTGGGTAGTCCCGACCTGCGACGGGGTGGTTGGGCGGGCCCGCGTCCATGGGCACCACCACATCTTGGGCCTACGAGAGGGAAATGGATAGCCCTTACTGATGTTCAGTATGGGCGAGGCCCTGGACACGAGCGCGGTGGTGGGCGGCGGCCCCACGGACTGCGACGCCGCGCTCGAGGCCCGCTTCGAGGCGGTGCAGGAGGAGATGGCCGATTTCCGCCCCCGCCAGCCGCACG
>DASRTO010000252.1:0-6337 GCA_035655915.1 Anaeromyxobacteraceae bacterium | reverse complement strand
CGCCGGCTCGCGGGGGAGGTCGAGCCGGTGGCGCGGCAGGACCAGTTGCAGATCGGGGCGGCAGGGCTCGAGCTGGCGATCCAGGTCCGGCGTGAGCCCCACCTCGAAGAGCGCCGCGCTGGCGGCCGGGAAAGCCTTGAGCGAGGGAACCACCGCCGGCGCGTAGGGGAGGAGCCAGCCGCCGTCCTCGTAGCTCCCGCCAAGTCCGTCGTGGTCCACGTGCAGCACGCGGTAGCCGCGCTTGGCCAGCAGCGCGCCGGCGGCCACCCCGCCTAGCTGCGAGCCGACGACGCAGGCGTCGTAGACGCGCTGGGTGCGGGGCGGCTTGAAGGTCTGGGCCACGGCGCCGCGAGTCTAGTCGAGGTCGCCGCCGCCGAACACTACTGCTGAAAGGGCCAACGAGGCGGCTGGCCTCGAACGGGGCCGCATCGGTCAGCTCGGGGGATGAGAGGCAGCCTCGCCGGCCCTGCGGGCCGGCTCGGCGATTACTCCAGCGAGGGGTTCGCCACCCCGCCTGGCTCGGGGGCCCGGCCACCGCGGACCACCACCGCCCGGCCGCGCAGCGAGAGCCGCCTCTCGGCGAACCACTGGATGGCCTGGGGGTAGAGGCGGTGCTCCTCCTTCAGGATGCGCGCGGAGAGGGCGGCCTCGTCGTCGCCCGGGAGCACCGGCACCACCGCCTGGACGATCACCGGGCCGGTGTCGCAGCCCGGGTCCACGAAGTGGACGGTGCAGCCGGAGAAGCGCACCCCGTACTCCAGCGCCTGCCGCTGGGCGTGCAGCCCGGGGAAGCTGGGCAGGAGGCCGGGGTGGATGTTCATCACCCGCGGGCAGCCGTTGGAGGCCGGCGAAGGACCGAAGGCGTCGAGGAAGTCGGGGCTGACGATCCGCATGAAGCCGGCCAGGCACACCAGGTCCACCCGGTGGTGGCGCAGCCGCTCCACCAGCCGGCGGTCGTAGGCCTCCCGGTCGGCGACGCCCTTGGAGGGGAGGAGCTCGCCGGCGACGCCGGCCCGGGCGGCGCGCTCCAGGGCGCCGGCGCCGGGGACGTTGCAGAGCACCACCGCCACCTCGGCGTCGAGGCGCCGCCGGCCGCCGGCCTGGCCGGAGGCGCCTCCCTGCCCGCAGGCGTCCAGGATGGCCTGGAGGTTGGTCCCGCCGCCGGAGGCCAGCACTCCCAGCCGGATCACGGCACCACCTCGCAGGTGGCCTCGCCCACTCCCTTCTCGATGCGCCCCACCGTCCAGGCGTCCACCCGCAGGGCGCGCAGCACGGCGTGGGCAGCCGCCTCGTCGCCCGGGGACACCACCAGCGTCAGCCCCAGCCCCATGTTGAAGGTCCGGACCATCTCCTGGCGCGACACCTTGCCCTGGCCCGCCACCAGGTCGAAGACCGGCGGGCGCGGCCAGAGGCGCTCCTCCAGCACCGCCCGGGTGCCCTGGGGCAGGTTGCGCGGCACGTTTCCGGGCAGGCCGCCGCCGGTGATGTGGGCGAAGGACCTCACCGGCACCTGCTCCAGGAGCGCCAGCACGTCCTTGGCGTAGATGCGGGTGGGCTCGAGCAGGAGGTCGGCCAGGGTGCGGCCGCCGAAGCCGTCCGGGCGGTGGTCCAGCGGGTGGCGGTCCAGCAGGGCCCGCCGCGCCAGCGAGTAGCCGTTGGAGTGGAGGCCGCTCGAGGCCACGCCGATGACCAGGTCGCCGGGGGCCACCGTCCGGCCGTCCACGATCCGGGAGCGCTCCACGCATCCCACCGCGAAGCCGGCCAGGTCGTACTCGCCTGGCTGGTAGAAGCCGGGCAGCTCGGCCGTCTCGCCGCCGATGAGGGCGCAGCCCGCGCGCCGGCAGCCCTCGGCGATGCCCTTCACCACCAGGGCGGCCTCGTCGGCGCTGAGCTTCCCGGTGGCGTAGTAGTCGAGGAAGAAGAGCGGCTCGGCTCCCACCACCGCCACGTCGTTCACGCACATGGCCACCAGGTCGATGCCCACCGTGTCGTGGCGCCCGGCCTGGAAGGCCACCTTGAGCTTGGTGCCGACGCCGTCGGTGCCGGCGACCAGCACCGGCTGGCGCCAGCGGGCCAGGTCGAGCGCGAACAGGCCGCCGAAGCCCCCGATGCCGGCCAGCACCTCGGGCCGGAGGGTGGCGCGGGCGTGGGGCTTGATGAGCTCGACGAGGCGATCGCCCTCGTCCATGTCCACCCCGGCGTCGCGGTAGGTGAGGGCCATGGCGCCCTCGTACCGCGGCCGGGGCGCCGGGGGCAAGGCGATCCGGCGGCCTGGATGGAGGCTCCTCCCGCGCCCATACCCGTCCCCGGCCCAACCGGCCCCGAGCTGGACGGCGCCCGGCAGGGGAAGGGCGCGCCAGAGCCGCTGGCGGGGGTGGCGGTGCGGTCAGGCGTTTCTTTGACAAGCCTCTTCGTGGCACGCTAGGCAGTGAGGGACCATGGGCGTCGAGGACCAGCTCTTCCAGCGGTTCGGCAGGGAATTCCCCAGGGGGACCGTCCTCTTTCGCGAGGGGGACCCCGGACGGGAGATGTTCGTCATCCAGGCCGGACGGGTGGACATCTCCAAGCGGGTCGGCGGGTCGGAGAAGCTGCTCTCCACCCTGGGGCAGGGCGAGTTCTTCGGGGAGATGTCCATCCTCAACAACGCCCCCCGCTCGGCCACCGCCACCTGCGCCGAGGACTCGAAGCTCCTGGTGATCGATCCCAAGACCTTCGAGGCCATGATCCGCGGCAACGCCGAGATCGCGCTGCGGATGATCAAGAAGCTGGCGGACCGCCTCCAGGAGGCGGACCACCAGATCGAGAACCTCCTCATGGGAGACGCCGGCAGCCGGGTGGTGCACCGGTTGCTCCTGCTGGCGGAGAAGGCCGCCCGCGGGGGCGGCGCCGTCCGCATCGAGACCTCGCCCCACGACCTGGCGGCCCGGGTGGGCGTGAGGCCGGAGCAGGTCGACGACGTCCTGATGAAGCTCCTCAAGGCCAAGATCGTGGCGGTCCACCCCGACGCCATCGTGGTCCCCGACGTGGGCAAGCTGCGCCAGTTCCTGGAGTTCCTCCAGATGAAGGCCCAGTTCGGAGACCTGGCGTGAAGCTGCGGATCCTGGGCTGCTCCGGCGGCGAGCTGCCGCGCCACCGGACCACCTGCTTCCTCCTGGACGGGGTGATGGCCATCGACGCCGGCGCGCTCACCGCCTCGCTCCCGCTCGAGGAGCTCCTCGAGGTCGACGACATCGTCCTCACCCATTCCCACTTCGACCACGTGAAGGACGTGCCGCTCATGGCCGACCTGCTGGTGGGGAGGCGGCGCCGGCCGCTCCGGGTGCACGCCTCGCGGGAGTGCGCCCGCACCCTCCGGCGGGACGTCTTCAACGGGCGGCTCTGGCCGGACTTCACGCGCATCCCCGACCGGCGGCACCCGGTGCTGGCGATCCGCCCCTTCGAGCCGGCGCGCCCGTTCCGCGTGGGCCGGTACCAGGTGCGCCCGGTGCCGGTCCACCATCCGGTGGAGTCGGTGGGCTTCCTCATCTCCGACGGCCGGGCCGCCTTCGCCGTCTCGGGCGACACCGGGCCCACCCGCCGGTTCTGGCAGGCGGTGGGGCGGCGCCGCGACCTCAAGGCGCTGCTGGTGGAGATGAGCTTTCCCAACTTCATGCAGGAGCTGGCCGACCAGTCCGGCCACCTCACCCCCAACACCCTGGCCAGCGAGCTCGCCAAGGTGGATCGCAACGGCTGTCCCGTGTACCTCTACCACCTCAAGCCGGCCTACGAGGCCGAGCTCAAGCGGGACCTGGCCCGCCTCCGGCTCGCCGGGGTGAGGGTGCTGGCGCAGGGGGAGGAGTTCGTGTTCTAAAGCGGCCGGTACGGCGGCGCGGCGCCGCCGGCGCGGCGGACCGCCATCCTCCGTCAGAGGCGACCATGGCCTGGTACTCCAAACGCAAGAAGCTCAGGACCCCAGGGCCCGAGGAGAGCGCCCCGGTCTCCGCCCGGCTGGAGGCGCTGTGGACCAAGTGCGACGCCTGCGGCCAGCTGGCCTACACCACCGACTGGGAGCGGAACTGGAACGTCTGCCCCAAGTGCGGGCACCACGACCCGCTGCCGGTGCGGCGCCGCCTGGAGATGGTGCTCGACCCCGGCAGCTTCCAGGAGCTGGACGCCGACCTCTCGCCGCAGGACCCGCTCGGCTTCGTGGACTCCAAGAAGTACCGCGACCGCCTGAGGGGCACCTACAAGGCCTCGGGCCTGCGCGAGGCCTTCGTCTCCGGGGTGGGGGCGGTGGAGGGGCGCCCGGTGTCGCTGGGCTGCTTCGCCTTCGAGTTCATGGGCGGCTCCATGGGCTCGGTGGTGGGGGAGAAGGTGGCGCGGGTCTTCGACCGCGCCTACGAGCGGCGCATCGCGGCCATCGTCTTCAGCTCCACCGGGGGCGCCCGCATGCAGGAGGGAATCTTCTCCCTCATGCAGATGGCCAAGACCGCCGCGGCGCTGCACCGCTACCGGGCGGTGCGCAAGCCATACGTCTCGGTGATGCTCCATCCCACCACCGGCGGCGTGGCGGCCAGCTTCGCCTGGCTCGGGGACGTGGTCATCGCCGAGCCCAAGGCCCTCATCGGTTTCGCCGGACCGCGGGTGATCGAGCAGACCATCCGCGAGAAGCTGCCGCCCGGCTTCCAGCGCTCCGAGTTCCTGCTGGAGCACGGCATGATCGACGCCATCGTGCCCAGGCTGGAGATGCGGGACAAGCTCCTGCAGCTGCTCGGGCTGCTCTCCTAGCCGCGCCCTCGGTGCACCGCTCCCAGCCATACCTCGACTCGCTGAAGCCCCTTGCCATGCGCTTCGGGCTCGAGCGCATGGAGCGGGCCCTGGACGCCCTGGGCCGGCCCGAGCGCGGCCTGCGCATCCTCCACGTGGGCGGGACCAACGGCAAGGGCTCGACCTGCGCCATGGCGGCCGAGGCGCTGCTCCGGGCGGGCCACGCCGTGGGGCTCTATACCTCGCCGCACCTGGTCCGCTTCAACGAGCGCATCCAGGTGGACGGCCGTCCGGTGGGCGACGAGACGCTGGCCGCCCTCGTCGACGAGGTGCGCCGCGCCTGCCCCTGGCACGACCGGGGCGACGACGCGGAGCGGCTCACCTACTTCGAGTTCGCCACCCTGGTGGCGCTGCTGCACTTCGCGCGGGAAGGAGTGGGCGCGGCGGTGGTCGAGGTGGGCCTGGGCGGGCGCCTCGACGCCACCAACGCGGTCGTGCCGCTCGTGACCGCGGTGAGCCGGATCGGCCTGGACCACGTGCAGCTGCTCGGCGACACGCTGGGCGCCATCGCCCGGGAGAAGGCCGGCATCTTCAAGCGCGACGTGCCGGCGGTGGTTTCGCCGGGCCAGCCCGCCGAGGCGCTGGCGGTGCTGCGCGAGGAGGCGGCCCGGCGCGGTGCCCCCCTTCATCTGGCAGAGCCGTCCTGGGACGGCCCGGTGGGCCTGCGCGGGCCGCACCAGCGCCAGAACGCGGCGTTGGCCGCGGCGGCCCTGCGGCTGCTCGACCGGGCCGGCCTGCGCGTCGGCGAGGCCGCCATGGCACGGGGGATCGCCGAGGCCCGCTGGCCGGGGCGACTCGAGGAGGTGGACGGCGTGCTGCTCGACGGGGCCCACAACCCCGACGGCGCCGCCGCGCTGGCCGCCTCGCTGGACCTGCTCTACCCGGGGAGGCCGGTGGAGCTCGTCTTCGGCGTCCTGGCGGACAAGGACCACCGCGGCATGCTTCGGGCGCTGGGCCCGAGGGTGCGCCGGCTGCACCTGGTGGCTCCCGACTCGCCGCGGGCGCGCCCACCCTCGACCTACCGCGGCCTCGCCTCGGCGATGGCACCTGCCGCCGACGAGCACGCCTCGTGCGCCGAGGCCATCGCCTGTGCCCGGGCCGCGGCCGCGGCGGACGGTCTCGTCGCCGTGGCTGGCTCGCTCTACCTCGTCGGGGAGGCGCTGCGCCTGCTCTCCGGAGGGTAGGGCCCGCACCGATATCGGCTCCAGCCGGCATTCTTGGACGCCTCGGGTGGCGTGCTATCCTCGGCCTGACCCGATCACTCCGGAGTCGCCGATGCATCTGCGCGCCATGCTGCCCATCGCCGTCCTCGCCGCCGGGAGCGCCCGGGTCCAGGCCGTCGAGCTGAACACCATCAGCAAGGTGGAGGTGCGCGACGCGGGCGGCGAGGTGATGGTCACCATCAAGGGCAGCAAGCCCCCGAATTTCACCACCTTCTCCATGATGGATCCGCCGCGATTCGTCATCGACATCTCGGAGAGCGCCTTCCGGAACGTGCCCCAGGACATCACCGGCGTGAGCCCTCTCATCC
>DASRTO010000251.1:0-5386 GCA_035655915.1 Anaeromyxobacteraceae bacterium | reverse complement strand
ACCTCGCGCGACACGAGCTTCCAGGGCTGGGAGACGCGGATGGCGTCGCGCACCCCGGGCATGCCCTCGAAGAGGGCCGGGTCCAGGGCGCCCTTGTTGCCGGTGATGCCGATGGCGACGCGCTGCGCGCCAGGGATGGGGTGGGGGGTGAGGCCCAGCGAGCGGATCCGCTCCACCACCGCCTCCACCTCGGCGGGCGTGGCGTGCGGCTTCATCACGACCAGCATGCTCTTCTCCCGTTCTCCTCGCGGTCGGCGGAGGATACCGCAGACGGCCCGGAGTTCCAGCCCCGCGCGGGGGGCCGGGCGTCGCGCCCGCGGCCGCGCGCGCCGCCGCCTACGGGCACAGGGCCTGGCCGCCGCCGGCGGCGTAGGCCTGCACCTTCGCCGTCAGGTTGCCGCCATCGGTGGAGGGCGTGGTCTGCCCGGCCGCGCCCGCGCCGAAGGCGAGCCCCACCCCGTGCGCCGCTGCGACCTCCGCCGGGTGCGTCATCAGATAGTCCACCCGGTTGTCCTGCCAGTGGTCGGTGGTGTTCGCCTGGGCCATGTTGCCCACCGGGATCTGCCACCAGAGCACGGGGCGGCCCACGGTCTCGGCCACGGCGGCGGACCAGGTGAAGGCCTGGTGGAAGTCGGGCAGGGTGGCGTTGCTGGCGTCCCACCATCTCTGGTTGTAGCCGGCGTCCCGGTCGCTCATGTCGGCGACCACGTAGTCGCCCGCGCTCGCCCCCACCGCCTCGAGGAAGGCGCCGAGCTTCCGCGCCTCCGCCGGAACGTCGAAGGAGGCGCTCGCGTTCATGAGCACGTCCACGCGGGTGCCCCAGCCGGAGGCGTGCAGCCCGACCCGGGCGTTGGGGGCGTACTTGCGGACCATGCCCACCAGGCACCGCCCCAGGCCGGCCAGCGTGTCGCCGCAGCCGCCGCAGTCCTCGGGGTTCGCGCTCGAGACAGCGGCCGGCACGGCGGACGGGTCCCGGCCGGCGTCGAGCGAAGCGTGCTGGGCGTAGCCCCAGAAGTCGGGCTCGACGTGAAGGAGGACGCTCTCGCTGCCGATGCGCTGCAGGAGGAAGCGCCAGTCGGCGAGGTAGCGGGCCATGAAGGCCGCGTCGGTGGCGGCCTGCGTCACCTCCGGCGTGCCCTCGGCGACGCCGCTGGCCTGGAGGACGAGGTAGTAGGTGACCATCGGGACCTGGCCGCGCGCCTTGGCCGCGGCGACGAAGTCCACGACGAACTGGCCCGGCGGCACCTGATCCCACTGCCAGCAGCCCCACCAGCCGCACCCGCCGGCGGCGTTGGCGCAGGACTGGCCGCCGGCACTGCAGCCCGAGGCGCAGGAGGCGCACGGCCCGGCGCCGTCGGGAAGCGGGCCGGCCAGGTACTGGTAGCGCAGGTCGTACGGCGCCGCGGCGGCGGCCGCGTCGTCGCCGGAGAGCCCCACCAGGAGGTGGCTCCGCGACAACCCGGCCAGCAGCCCGGCTCCGAGGCAGGCCCCTGCCTCCGCCGGCGGGCTCGCCACCGCGGGGAGGGCACACACGCCCTGCCCCGCCGGGGCCGACCCCGGCGTCGCGGCGCCGCCGCAGGCCGCGACGAGCGGCGCCAGGCAGGCCAGCCAGGGAGTTGCCGGACGCATCGTGGCAGTCTATCGCGGGTACAATCCGTCCGTGCGCGACCGCCGCTGGGACTTCCTCTACGACCGGCAGAGGCAGCCGGTGAAGGAGTTCGTGCTGGAGCGGCTCGCCCAGTCGCTGGCGGAGGAGATCGCTGCCTGGCCCCCGCCGTTCGTGGAGTGGCTCACCGATGACTACCGGCGGCGCTACCAAGCCGGGATGGCACAGCGGCCGCGCCAGGAGGTGGTGCGCTTCGCGCTGGAGATGGCGCGGCTCGACCTGGCCCGGGAAGTGGAGAGGCTCGACGAGCTGATGCGTAACCAGGCGCCGCGGCGCCTGCGAGGCGAGGCCGAGGAGGCGGCGGCCCACCTCCTCTCGCGCCTGGTCTCGGAGAAGTGCCTCTCCCTGAAGGAGTGGGCCGAGGGGGCGCGGCTCTCCAGGGACGACCTGATCCGCGCCGTGGAGCTGGTGGAACAGCGGCTGGACGTCGTAACGGGGGGATGAAACCCCCCCGAACCCCCGCTCGCTCCGGTGCTGGCGGATCGGGCCGCCCCTCACCTCGGCTTCGGCACCTTCTCCCAGTCGGCCAGGAACTTCTTCAGGCCGATGTCGGTGAGCGGGTGCTTCGCCAGCTGCTCCAGCACACCGAAGGGGATGGTGGCCACGTCGGCGCCCATGCGGGCCGCCTGCACCACGTGCATGGGGTTCCGCACCGAGGCCACCAGCACCTGGGTGGAGAACTCGTAGTTCCGGTAGATCTCCAGGATCTGCCCGACGAGGGCCATCCCCTCCTCGGAGACGTCGTCGAGCCGGCCCACGAACGGGGAGACGTAGGTGGCGCCGGCCTTGGCGGCCAGGAGCGCCTGCGTCGGCGAGAAGCACAGGGTGACGTTGGTGCGGATCCCCTCGGCGGTGAGCGTCTTCACCGCCTTGAGCCCCTCGAGGATGAGGGGGATCTTGACGACCACGTTGTCCGCGAACTTCGCGTAATAGCGCGCCTCCCTGAGCATCCCCTCGGCCTCCACCGCCGTCACCTCGGCCGAGACCGGCCCGCGGACGACGGAGACGATCTCCCGGAGGACGTCGTCGAAGGCGCGGCCGGTCTTGGCCACCAGGGACGGGTTGGTGGTCACCCCGTCGCACAGCCCCATCTCCAGGGCCTTCCTGATCTCGCCGATGTCGGCGGTGTCGATGAAGAACTGCATGGCGTCCTCCGTGCGGGTCCCCTCGCGGCGGGCGATCCATATCCGACCGGTCTGACGGCGGCAACGCCGCCGCCGGGTCCCGCTCCGAGCCGCGAAGTGCTATAGGGTCGCGGACATGCCGAGCCGGAACACCACCGAGGGTCGTCGCGCCCGTCCCGGGCGGAGCCGCCCGCGCCGGCGCCCCGCCGCGGCCGTCCCCCGCCCCACCCGGCGCCAGCGCGAGCTCATGGCCTACGGCCGGATGGTCCTGGCCACCGAGGCCCGGGCCCTCCAGGGGCTGCGCCTCGACCAGGGCTTCGCCACCGCCGTGGAGTGGATCCGCGCCTGCAAGGGCCAGGTGGTGGTGACCGGCATCGGCAAGCCCGGCTTCGTGGCCCAGAAGATCTCGGCCACCCTGGCCTCGACCGGCACCCCGTCGATCTACCTGCACCCGGCCGAGGCGGCGCACGGCGACCTGGGGCGCCTGGCGCGCGCCGACGTCCTGCTGGCCCTCTCCAACAGCGGCGAGTCGGAGGAGATCCTGCGGCTCCTCCCGGCAGTGAAGCGCATCGGTGCCCGCGTGGTGGCCCTGACCCGCGACCGGGTGAACCCGCTGGCCCGGGCCGCCGACCTCACGGTCCCCATCGGCCCGGTTGACGAGGCCTGCCCCATGGGACTGGCGCCCACCACCTCCACCGCGGCGCTGCTGGCGCTGGGCGACGCCCTGGCCATGACGGTGCTGAACGACCGTCCCTTCGACCGCGAGGCCTACGCGCTGTACCACCCGGGCGGCAAGCTCGGCCGCGGCCTCATGAAGGTGAAGGACCTGATGCGCCAGGGGGAGGCGAACCCGCTGGTGAAGGAGGGCGCCACCCTGGCCGAGGTGGTGGCGGTGATGACCCGGACGCCGGGCCGGCCGGGCGCGGCCACGGTGGTGGACCGCCGTGGCCGGCTGGTGGGGGTGTTCACCGACGGCGACCTGCGCCGCCTGGTGGAGCAGCACAGGGTGGACTTCCGCGCCCCCATCGCCCGGGTCATGACGCGAAACCCGCGCACGGTCCGCCCCGAGGAGCGGGTGGTGGAGGGGGCGCGGGTGCTGCGCGAGGCCCGCATCGACCAGGTCCCGGTGGTGGATGCCGCCGGCCGGCCGGTGGGGCTGCTCGACGTGCAGGACCTCCTGGCGGCGCGGATCCTGTAGGCGCCGTCGGGCCGCGATGAGGGCGGCCGCGCCCGCAGCGGGGCGCGGCCCGACCGACACTCACCTCCCGTCAGGGGAGGACGATGAAGCGAGCGAACGCGACGAGGACGTCGCCCGCTGGGAGGAAGTTAGGGTTCTCCCACGACAGTCCCAGCCCGTCGTTGTGCAGGTCGGACAGCACAAAGTAAACCCAGGCTCGGTAATTCCCGGGTGGGACCGGCCCGGCGAGGACCGGGAAGCCGAACGTGGGCAGGCGCAACTGCTCATCGACCGAGAGGTCGAGGCCGAGCGCGGGATCGACGAGCGGGTCGATGGGGAGCCGCCCGTTGAACTCCCCCAGCCGGACCAGCCGGAAGTTCTCGCGGGCATCGAAGCTGAAGACCGCGACGAGCGCCTGGTCGGCGAAGTTGCGCACCTCGACGCGGATCTCGACCACCTTGGACATGAAATCTTCCGCCGGGCTCTGCGAGTGGAAGGCGTAGCCAGTCGCCTCCAGCGCGGCCCGGATCGCCGGCGGATAGATCTTATTCGTCCACCAGACGGCGGCGCCGGCCGGCACGAAGGCCGAGCCGCTCGGCACCGCGACCGGGAACGGATTGGTGCAGGGATCCGGAATCGGGGACGGGTCGGGCGGTATGGCGGCCCCCGACCCGATGACCACCGGAACGTCGACGTGCCAGAGCTCGTTCAGATCGACGCACCACCAGGTGACGGTGTGGCTCGCCTCCGCCTTGCCCGCCACCTCGACGGCGCCGCTCTCGTCCGGCCGGTGCCCCTTGGCGAACGCCGACGAGGTCGCCAGCGAACAGACCAGCAGAAGCCCGGTCACCGCACAGAAGACTCGCCGCATGGCTCACTCCTTTCACGGAGTCGGCGACGGCGCGGTGCGGTGATTCGTCGGAGGGCTCGTCGGTCGTCGCCGGCCCTCACTGGAGGCGCCTTCCACGCCCCTGTGACTGGCGGAAACAGAGCCCCCGGCGGGTCGAATTTGACTGGCATCAATGAGGGCCCCTCAACCAGCCGTGAACAGGGTGCGCCGCCCTTGACGCATAGAGACAGGACCTCGCGGCGAAGCCTCCCTCGCCTTCCGTCCCGCGGCCGGGATGGCCGGGCACCGCCGCCGCGATCTCACCCCTGGTCGCCAGCCTGGCGCCGGCGGCGACCGCGCTCCGGCGGCCGCGCGCGGCCCGCCGGCGGAGCCACAATCCCATTGATCGCCGCCCCCGGGCGGCCTAGGCTCGCTCACCGTCTACTCTGGAGGGAGGTCGTCCATGAAGAGCGTCAACCCCGCCACCGGCGAGGTCCTCGCCACCTTCGAGGAGCTCACCGCCGGCCAGATCGAGGAGAAGCTGGACCGCGCCGAGAAGGCCTTCGCGGCGCAGCGGCGCACCACCTTCG